>DASSQM010000605.1:0-4681 GCA_035702465.1 Anaeromyxobacter sp.
GGAAGCGCGTCTACGAGGTGCTCGTGAAGCCGAGCGTGGCGACGCTGGAGAGCCTCGGCGCGCACCTCGCCATCTCGAGCGCGGTGCGCGACCCGCCCGCGGAGGGGACCATCTTCTGCTACCGCTATCGCCTCGACGGCCGCCGCGCGGCGCAATCGGGGCCCGCGACGCTCACGCTCGGGCGGATGGCGCTGCGGAGCCTCACCACGCGCGAGCAGGCGGACCTGCTCTACGTCGTGCTGCACTTCGGGGCGGCGGACTTCCGCTGCGGCGTGACGCCGTTCCGGGGCGACGTCCAGTACGCGGAGGTGGAGGCCGCGCTCTTCTCGAAGCTCGAGCAGGTCTCCTTCGCGCGGGTGCTCCGCGAGATCGACCGCTTCTTCCCGGGCCGGGACTACACCCTGCGCGACCTCTTCCTGGACGAGCGCCGTCGCGTGGCGCGGAGCCTGCTGGACGGCACGCTGCGGCGCTACGAGGACCACTACCGCGAGATCTACGAGGACAACCTGCGCCTCATGGAGTTCCTGCGCGAGCTCGACTCGCCCATCCCCGGGCCGCTGCGCGTCGCGGCGGACGTGACGCTCACGGGGCGCGTGCTCGAGATCACCCGGCGCGCGCGGCAGGGCGACCTCGACCTGCACGCGGTGGAGACGCAGCTCGGGGGCGTGGTCGACCTGGCGCGGCGGCTCACCGCGCACCTGCGCCTCAACGCCGTGCGCCGGGACGTGGAGGCGCTCGTCATCGAGCGGCTGCGCGCGGTGAAGGAGGGCAGGGCGCCCGCGGCCCGCGCCAAGGAGGCCGCCGACATCCTCGAGCTCGCGGAGCGGCTCGGGCTGCGCCTCGACCTCTGGAGGGCCCAGAACCTGTTCTGGGAGTGGGCGGGCACGCCGCCCGCGACGCTCGAGCGCGAGGTCGCGGAGCGGCTCGGGCGCAGGCTCTGGTTCGAGCCGTCTTTCGTGCTCGCGCGGGCGGGGTACGCGGAGGCGGCGAGCTGATCGGCGCTCGGCGGCACCGCGGGACGGCGTGCGCGCCGGGCGTACGTTACAACGCACCCGGATGCACGAGCGCACGCACTCCCTCGCGCACGGCGGGGCGATCGCCATCCGCGACGGGTTCCTCGCCTACCAGGAGGAGCGCCTGCGGATCACGGCGCGGGCGCGCGGGCGGTTCGAGCGGCGCGAGTGGGCCGAGGCGCAGGCCGACGCGCGGGAGCGCCTCGACGTGCGCGAGCGCCTCGTCTACGAGACCGTCGGCGCGGTCCGCGCGGAGCTGGGCGGCGCGGCGCAGGACCACCGCGTGTGGCACCTCATGAAGGAGCGCTACGCCGCGGAGGTCGAGCCGCGGCCGGACGCGGAGATCGCGCTCTCCTTCTTCAACTCGGTGACGCGGAGGGTCTTCGCCACCGCCGGCGTCGACCCCGCCATCGAGTTCCTCGCGGCGGACCGGCCGCCGCCGCGCGAGGGCCCGGTCCAGATGTACCGCACGTTCCGCCGCGAGGTGACGACGGCGCGCCTCCTCGAGACCGTGCTGCGCGCGTACGAGTTCTCCGTCCCGTACGAGGACCTCGGGCGCGACGTCGCGCTCGCCGCGACCGAGCTCGACGCGCACCTGCGCGAGCTCGCGGATGGCCAGCCCATCGACGCGGTCGAGATGGCGAAGCCGGTGTTCTTCCGCGGCAAGGGCGCGTACCTCGTCGGCCGCATCCGGCGCGGCCGCTACCTGACGCCGCTCGTGCTCCCGCTCGTCCACGGCGACGCGGGCGTCTCGCTCGACGCGATCCTCTTCCGGCCCGAGGAGGCGTCGATCGTCTTCAGCTTCACGCGCTCGTACTTCCAGGCGCTCGTCGACCGCCCGCGGGAGATGGTCGCGTTCCTCAAGACGATCATGCCGACGAAGCGCATCTCCGACCTGTACATCTCGCTCGGCTTCAACAAGCACGGCAAGACCGAGCTGTACCGGGAGATCGCGCGCCACATCGCCGAGACCGGCGAGTCCTTCGTGCCCGCGCGCGGCGACAAGGGGCTCGTGATGACGGTGTTCACGCTCCCGGGCCTCGAGGTGATCTTCAAGGTCATCAAGGACGAGTTCCGTCCGCCGAAGCAGACGACCCGCCGCGAGGTGATGGACAAGTACCGGCACGTCTTCCGCCACGACCGCGCCGGGCGGCTCGTCGACGCGCAGGAGTTCGAGAAGCTCGCCTTCCCGGTGGACCGGTTCTCGGACGAGGTCCTCGCGGAGCTGCGCAAGGACTGCCCGGGCACGATCGGCCTGCGGCCGGGGACGGTCGGCGTCGCGCACCTCTACGCGGAGCGGCGGGTCACGCCGCTGAACGTCTTCCTGCGCGAGGCGGACGAGTGGACGGCGCGCCAGGCGGTGCTCGACTTCGGCCAGGCGCTCCGCGACCTCGCCGCGACGAACACGTTCCCCGGCGACATGCTCACGAAGAACTTCGGCG
The DNA here is from genome assembly GCA_035702465.1 of Anaeromyxobacter sp. Taxonomy (GTDB): domain Bacteria; phylum Myxococcota; class Myxococcia; order Myxococcales; family Anaeromyxobacteraceae; genus Anaeromyxobacter. Next base: position 2,456 of record DASSQM010000605.1, read on the forward strand.
TGACGAGGAACGGCCGCGTCATCTTCTACGACTACGACGAGCTCACGCGCGTGACGGACGTGTCGTTCCGCGACATGCCGTCGGCCCGCTACGAGGACGACGAGACGAGCGGGGAGCCGACGTTCTACGTGGGGCCGAACGACGTCTTCCCGGAGGAGTTCCTGCCGTTCCTCGGGCTCCGGGGCCGGCTCCGCGACGTGTTCCTCCAGGCGCACGGCGAGCTCCTCACCGGGCGCTGGTGGCGCGGCGTGCAGGAGCGGCTGCGGGCGGGGGAGATCGTGGACATCTTCCCGTACCGCGAGGAGCAGCGGCTGCACCACGCGCGGTGACGGCCTGGATCCGCCCTCGCCGGCGGTGGCCTCGCTCGCCTCACGGGCGGGGGGCCGGGACCCTGGGGCCGCGCCCCGCCCCCGCCGCGAGCGCCGGCGCCGCGAGCTCGTGGAACAGCGCGTCCGCCTCCTCCGGCGTCGTCGGCGGCCTCGCATCGAGCGACCAGATGAGCAGCTCGAACAGCGCGCCGGCGAGGAACGCCGCCACGGCCTCGCGGCGGGGGCCCGCCGGCAGCCGGGTGGCCACGTCCTCGCGGACCAGCTCGAGCACGAGCGCCCGGAGCTTCGCCTGGACGACGTGCGCGGCGCGCCGGCCGACCCACGCTCGGTAGACGCGAAGGTGCCCGTGGGCGTGCTCGAGGAGGCCGCGCGAGAACGCGAGCGGCCGCGACCCGCCGGAGCTCGCGAGGTGCGCGCGGAGCTGCTTGCCGAGATCGGCGAACGCGCCGGCGAGCACCTCGTCCTTGTCGGCGAAGTGCAGGTAGAACGTCGAGCGGCCGACGTCGGCGCGCTCGCACAGGTCCTGGACGGTGAATCCGTCCCAGCCGCGCTCGACGATCAGCTCCACGAGCGCGGCGCGCAGCGCGCCGTGCGTCCGCCGGACGCGCCGGTCGTCAAGGCTGGGCTGCTTCTGCCCCATGGCTCGTCTCCGTTCCTGGACAGTCGCGGGGCGAACGTCCGTTAACGGCCAGTTCCCGCCCCGCTGTCGCTTGAGGCTCGCGCCCCGGACGTCGTATTGGACATGATGTCTAGTAACGAACCCGTTGTCCACAACGAAGTCCGAACGCGCTCGCCCCTTCGAGCGACAGGAGAGATGGTTCCATGAGGCACACGCGGATCGTCGTCACCCGCTACGGCGGGCCCGATGCAGTCGAGGTCGTCGAGGAAGAGCGCCCCGAGCCGAGGCGTGGCGAGGTCCGGGTGAGGGTGCTCGCCGCAGGGGTCTCCCTGCCGGACGTCATGGCGCGCGAGGGCATCCACCCGGAGACACCCAAGCCGCCCTTCACCCCGGGCTGGGATCTCGTCGGCGTCGTGGATCGGCTCGGCGAGGGCGTCACCGGGCTCGAGCCCGGCCAGACGGTCTCCGCGCTGCCCATCCACGGAGCGTACGCGGAGTACGTCTGCCTGCCGGAGCGCGAGCTGGTCCCGGTGCCGTCCGGGCTCGACGCGGCCGAGGGCGTCAGCCTGATCCTGAACTACATCACCGCGTACCAGATGCTGCATCGGTCCGCGAAGGTCCGCCCGGGGCAGCGCGTGCTCATCCACGGCGCCGCCGGTGGGGTCGGCACTGCCCTCCTCCAGCTCGGTCGCCTCGCCGGGCTGGAGCTTTACGGCACCTGCTCGGCGCGTGGCGCGTCCACCGTCTCCGACCTGGGCGGAATCCCGATCGACTACCGGGATCGGGACTTCGTGGAGGAGGTCCACCGCCTCACGGGCGGCGAGGGCGTGGACGCCGTCTTCGACCCGATCGGCGGCGCTCACCTCTGGCATTCGCGCAGGGCGCTCCGTCCCGGCGGAACGGTCGTGGGCTACGGCCTCGTCACCTCGATCCGCGGCGAGGGACTGACGTCGGGCCGCCCCGGCCGCCGCCAGCGCTTTCGCGGGACCGCGAGGTTCGCGCTCTACATCGCCGGCGGGCTGCTGCTCCCGGGCCGGAAGCGCGTGGTCCCCTACAGCATCCAGACGCTGAAGCGACTGAAGCCGGCGATGTTCCGGCAGGACCTCACCACCCTCTTCGACCTCCTCCGGCAGCAGAAGATCAAGCCCCTCGTCGCGCAGCGACTCCCGCTCGCCGAGGCGAGGCGCGCGCACGAGCTGCTCGGGAACGGAGGCGTGGCGGGCAAGCTCGTGCTCGTGGCCGGCGGGCCGTCCATCGAGGCGGCGGCTGCGTGACGCC
>DASSQM010000606.1:0-6956 GCA_035702465.1 Anaeromyxobacter sp.
GCCGGGAGGGGACGCGGAGACGACCCAGTCGAACGCGCGCCGGTTCGTCGTCGCCTCGAGCCCCTCGAGCACGCCCGCGTTCGCGAGGAGCGCCGCGCCGGTGCAGACGGACGCGAGCACCTCGACGGCCGCGGCGCGCGTGCGGATGAAGTCGAGGAGCGCGCGATCCCGGTGACCGGAACGCGTTCCGGGTCCGCCCGGCACGAGGAGCACGTCGAGCGCGGGGCAGCCGGCGAGGTCGTGATCCGGCGCCACGCGGACTCCGCCACGCATCGCGACGGGCGAGAGGCCGTCGGCGACCGTGACGACCCGGAACGGGCGAGCGTCCTGCGGCGTCGCCCCCGGCCACTCGGCGATGACGAACGCCTCCACCGGCCCGAAGGCGTCGAGCGGCTCGAACTCCGGGAAGAGCAGCACGCCGACGGTGCGCGTCGTGCGCGGCGATGTCGTGGGTGCCATGCGTCCCTCGCGGTCGGCGTCTCATAATGCGGCAGCCACGGCGCCGTCCCGGGAACCGCCCGCGCGATGGCGGGGCGCGCGGCGTGCGGCTACACGTGGGCAGATGCCCGGACCCTCGCCGCCAGCGCAGCCGCCGCCATCCGTGCGCCGCGATCCCTGGCGCCTCTTCTTCCCGATCGGCGTCGCGCTCGGGTGGGCGGGAGTGCTCCACTGGCTCGCGTACGGCGCCGGCCTGTCGGAGCGCTACGACGCGTTCTTCCATGCCACCGCGCAGGTCCAGGGCTTCCTCACCGCGATCGCGCTCGGGTTCCTGTTCACGTTCGTGCCGCGCCGCACCGAGACGCCGCCCCCGTCCGCCGCGGCGCTCGGCGCGGCCGCCGCGGCCCCGATCGCGGCGACCGTCCTCGCATGGGAGGGGCGCTGGGCCCTCGCGCAGGTGGCCTGGGCCGCCTGCATCGCGGGCGCCGCCGCCTTCGTCGCGCGGCGCGCGCTCGGCCCGGGCGCGACGCGGCGGCTCCCGCCCGTCTTCGTCTGGGTCCCCGTCGCGCTCCTCGCCGGGATCGTGGGCGCCGTCCTCGTCGCCGTCGCCGCGGCGCTCGGGCCGCGCGAGGAGCCGGAGCTGTGGCGGCTCGGCCGCGGCCTCCTGCTCCAGGGGCTCGTCACGGCGCTCGTCGTGGGGGTGGGCGGGACCATGCTCCCGACGCTCACCCGCGCCGAGCCGCCGCGTCTCGCCGCGGATGAGGGCGCGCGGCGCGCCGGACAGATGGCGGCGGCGCTCCTCTTCCTCGCGAGCTTCCCGCTCGAGGCGTACGCGGCGCCGCGGCTCGGCCTCGCGCTCCGCGGCGCCGTCGCGGGGGGCGTGCTCGTCTCCGCGGCGCGCCTGTGGCGGCCGCCGTCAGTCCCGGGGCTCCACCGGCGGCTCATGTGGATCGCGGCGTGGCTCCTGCCGGTGGGGTTCCTCGCCGCGGCGGTCGTCCCGTCCGAGCAGCGGGTGAGCGCGCTGCACGTCACGTTCATCGGGGGGTTCGCGCTGCTCGCGCTCGCGGTCGCGCTCCACGTCGCCCTGTCCCACTCCGGCCAGCCGCAGCGGCTCGCGGGGCGGCCGTGGCAGGTGTGGTGCACGGGCGTCCTCCTGCTCGCGGCGCTCGCCTTCCGGCTCCTCGCCGGCGCCGATCCTGCCCACCTCCGCCCGTGGCTCGCGCTCGCCGCGGGCTGCTTCCTCGCCGGGACGCTCGCGTGGGCGTCCCTCGCCGGCCCCGCCGTCGCGGCCTAGCCAGCCCGACACCGAGACGTTCCGCGCTCCGGCGATCGCGCGCAGCGCCGCGGCCGAGAGGAGCGCCTCCAGCTCCGGCGGCGGCGGCGCGGCGAGCCGGAGCCGAACGATCGCGTCGGGCGGCGTCGAGCGCACGGCGCGCTCGACCTGCGCGCGCGCGGCGGCGAGGCCGAGCCCGGCGAGGGCCAGCGGGCGCACGACCATCGGGCGCGCGGGGAGCGGCCGGGCCTCGATCGCCCCGACGCCGGAGGCCGAGAGCTCGAGGACCACCGCGACCTTCGCCTCGCCGGCCTCCGCGAAGGACGTGCGCTCCACGGAGCCTGCGTAGACGACCGGCGGCGCGCCGGCCGTGCGGAGCACCTGGTGCCGATGAACGTGACCGGAGAGGACGGCGGCGACGTCGCCCGGGAGGTCGGCGCGCCGGATCACGTCGGCGCCGTCGCGGAACGTGAAGTCGCCCGGCCCGCACGTGGCCCCCTCGACGCACTGGTGGATGCACAGCACGGTCACGTCCGCGTCGCCTTCGTGGCGCTGCGTCGCCTGGAGCAGCGCGCGGAAGCGCGCGCGGATCTCCGGTTCGTACGGGAACCCGGCGAACGCGACGCGCAGCCCGCGCGCGCAGAGGCGGACGGTGCGGGGGCGGTGGAACACGTGGAGGTTCTCGTGCACGGCGAGGAGCGGGTAGGGGAGGCGCGAGCGCTCGTGGTTTCCGGGGACGAGGAGCACCGGGATGCCGCGGGCGGCCACGCGGCGGAGCGGCGCGAGCGCGGCCTCGGAGAGCCAGGCCGGCACGCGGCTGCGGTAGTGGAGGTCGCCGCCGTGCAGCACGGCGTCCACCTCGCCGGCGAGCGCGGGCGCGAGCGCGCGCTCGAACGCGAGGAAGAAGTCGTCGCCGCGGCGCCGGCGCGCCACCCGCGGATGCGCGGGGAGGTCGAGCCCGAGATGGGTGTCCGAGACGAACAGGAGCCGCATCGACACTGCACTACCGTGCAGGGCTGACGCGCCCGCGCGCGCCGTCGCGCGGAGGCCGCGGACCCGCGATATGGTCCGCGCGTGCTGTACGAGCACCGCACGGCGCCCCCCATCCCGCTCCGCCGCTTCGCCGGCCGCGTCGCGAAGCACTTCGCGGCGTCCACCCTGCTGATCCTCGCGTCGCTCGTCCTCGGCATGGCGGGCTACGAGGGATTCGAGGGGCTCGCCTGGCGCGACGCGTTCCTCAACTCGGCGATGCTCCTCGGCGGAATGGGGCCCGTGGACCCGCCGAAGACGGACGGCGGAAAGATCTTCGCGGGCGTGTTCGCGCTCTACTGCGGGCTCGTGTTCCTCGTCGCGGGCGGCATCGTGATCGCGCCCTTGTTCCACCGCCTGCTGCACAGGTTCCACTTTCTCGAGGAGTCGAAGCGAAGCCGCTGATCCGGGCTCCTCGGGCGCCGCGCCCGTCGGGGTGCGCGTTGAAACGGCCGCCGCCCGGCGTTAGCCACGAGGGGCCGTGGACTCCGCGCAGACGCCGACGGTCGGGGCCCCGCCCCAGGGCGGGCGCATCCCCGATCCCGCCGCGGCGACCGCACGGGCGGTCCGCGCGTTTCTCTTCGGGAACTTCGTCATCGGCACGGGCGTGCTCGTCGTCCCGGGCATGCTCGGCCAGCTCGCCTCGGGGCTCGGCGTCTCGGTCCCGACGGCCGGGCAGCTCATCGGGCTCGCCGCGCTCGTGATGTGCGTCGGCGCGCCCGTGCTCGCGGCGCTGACGTCACGCGTGGAGCGCCGGCGGCTGCTGGTCGCGGCGCTCGTCCTCTACTCCGCCGGACACCTCGGCTGCGCGCTCGCGCCCGGCTACGCGTCGCTCGCCGCGGTCCGCGTCGCGACGGTCGTCGGCGCGGCCGCGTTCACGCCGCAGGCCGCCGCGACCATCGGGGCCATCGCGCCCCCGGACCGGCGCGCCGCCGGGGTGACGGCGATCTTCCTCGGCTGGTCCGTCGCATCCGTCGCGGGCATGCCGCTCTCCGGGATCGTCGCCGCGCGATACGGCTGGCAGGGGTCGTTCGTCGCGGTCGCGCTCCTCTCGGCGGCGGCGGCCGCTTGGGTCGCCCGCGTGGTGCCGGCGGGAGTCACCGTGGCGCCGCTCTCGCCCGCGTCCTGGAAGGCGGTGCTCGGCGACCGGCGCTCGCGCATCGTGCTCGCGGTCACGCTGGCGTCCTCCGCCGGGCAGTTCACGCTCTTCTCGTACGTGGCCCCCGCGCTGCGGGAGCTGACCGGACAGGCGGCGAACGGGGTCGCCGGGCTCCTCGCGTTGTTCGGCGCATTCGGCATCGTGGGGAACGCGTGGATCTCGCGGCGGATCGGCGCGCTCGGCCCGGATCGCGCGGTGTTCCGGTCGCTCGCGCTGATGCTCGCCGGGATGAGCACGTGGGCCGTCGCGCGCGCGGTCCCGGCGCTCACGTGGCCCGCCCTGCTCGCGTCGATCGCGCTCTGGGGCCTCGGCTGCTTCGCGGCGAACTCCGCGCAGCAGGCGCGGCTCGTCGCGCTCGCCCCGCCGCTCGCGTCGGCCTCCATCGCGCTCAACACCTCCAGCATCTACGCTGGCCAGGCGATCGGTGCGGCGCTGGGGGGTGCGCTGATCCGCGGGTTCGGGCTCGCCCCGCTCGCGACGGTCGGCGCGGCGATCATGGCCGGCGCGCTGCTCCTCTCGGCGCGCGTGGGGTCCGGCGTGCCGGCGGGGACGCCCCTCACGCGGAGCGCCGAGGGGTGAACGCGCCGCGCGCGGATGACGGAAAGGGGAACGCCATGGCCGCCGATGGGCCGCGCGTCTGGATCGTCCGGCACGGAGAGACCGAGTGGAGCCGATCCGGGCAGCACACCGGCCGCACGGATCTGCCGCTCACGCCGGAGGGCGAGCGGCAGGCGGAGGCCCTCGGGCGCGTCCTCGCCGGGCGCCGGTTCGCGCTCGTGCTCACGAGCCCGCGGCGCCGCGCGCGCGACACCTGCCGGATCGCGGGCTTCGCGGCCGAGGCGCAGGAGGATCCCGATCTCGCCGAGTGGGATTACGGCGAGTACGAGGGCATGACCCGGCGCGAGATCGAGCAGCGCGATCCGGGCTGGACGATCTGGACCCACCGCGTGCCCGGGGGCGAGACCGGGGACCAGGTCGCGGCGCGTGCCGACCGGATCGTCGCGAAGGCGGCGGCGGCCGGCGACGCGCTCCTGTTCTCGCACGGCCACCTCCTCCGCGTGCTCGCCGCGCGGTGGCTCGGCCTGCCTCTCGAGGAGGGCCGCAGGTTCGCGCTCGATCCCGCCACGCTCGGGATCCTCGGGGCGGAGCGAGAGGCGAGGGTCGTCCGGATCTGGAACGCGCCTGCGGGGTGGTCGAGCTGACGGCGCCGACGTCGGGACCTCGTACGGCAGGGGCCGCCCCGGCCCTCCGAGCGCCCGAGGAGCGAGCCGAGGGAGCGACCCCCGCGCGCGGGCCGTGCGCAACCTCCCACGAGGGCGCACGCTCGCGCCCGATGGAGGTTGGACCGTGCGCTTCGTCATCGCGGTGGTGCTGGTCGTCCTCGGGCTCGGCGTGGCGACCCGTGCCCCTGCGGAGGGCGCGCCGGCGGGGAAGGCGGCGGCAGGGAGCGCGGCCGGCTCGAACGCCGCCGCGGGTGGCGCGAAGCAGCGCGGGCCGGCCCCGGCCGCCGCGCAGGACCTCGCGCGCGCTCTCGTCTCGAACGACGACTGGAGCCGCGTCCTCGACGAGTACGCGAGCGGGCTCGCCGGGCACGTGGCGGACTCGCTGACGGCCCGCGGCGACGCGGTGCCGGAGGATCTCGAGCCGTCCATTCGCAAGCAGCTCGGGCAGGAGCTGCCGTACGACAACGTGGTCGACGCGCAGGCGCAGGCGCTCGCGAAGCAGTTCACGCCGGACGAGCTGAGGAAGGCGGCGACGTTCTACGCGAGCCCGCTCGGGAAGAAGGTCACCCAGGGCGTGCCGAAGGCGCAGACGGAGCTCGGCCAGCACCTGCAGGCGCGCCTCGCCACCGCGGTGCCCCAGATCGTGAAGCGCGTCGCGCCGCGCGCGATCGCGAGCGACGCGCCGGGTGCGGGATCGTCCCACGCCGGTGCCTCCGGCAGCGCCTCGTCCGAGCCGACGGAGGCAGGGTCCTCCAAGGCGGGGCGGGACGACGCCGCCCGCGGGACCGGCTCGACGTCGCCTCCGTCCGGAGAGGCTCCGGGTGGAGCGCAGCCACCCGCGGCGGGCGGCGCCGGGAAACGGCCGTGACCCGGATGCCCGGCACGGCGACCCGACGCGGGCCCGAGCGCGGGCCCGCGCGCACGAGGCAACCCACCTTCTCGCGCCCGTCCGCCCGTCGGGGCGCCGAGCAGCGGTGCGCGCCCGCAGCGGCGTCCGTAGCGTGATCAGGGGGGAGCCACGGAGCGGTCGCGCACCGCCCGGGGGTCCGGAAGGTGGAGGAGGTTCGACATGGCGGTGCTTCGGGTTCTCAACGTGAACGGTGACGATCGGGTGGAGTGGGATCCGGAGGTGGCGGACGATCGGATGCGCCGCGCACGCGCGCTGTTCGACGCGAAGCTGCGCGCCGGCTGGTTCGCGTTCGAGGCGGATCGCGAGGGGGGCGGCTCCCAGATCCGCACCTTCGATCCGAAGAAGGACGAGATCGTGCTGCAGCCGCCGATCGCCGGAGGGTAGGTGATCCCGGCCATCGAGGCCCACGCCCGCGCGGAGCGGCTGCTCCACGCGCACCTCACGGCCGCCCAGCGCGAGGAGTACACGGCGACGGGCCAGATCTCGATCGTGAAGTACGGGGTCGTGTGGGCGATCCTCCTGCGGCAGCTCGCGGTCGTGCTCCCCATCGTGCCGCTGCTCGCCGTGCCGATGTGGCGGACGCTCGGCGTGGTCCTCCTCGCCATCGTCGTCGTCGCGCTCGCGCCGTTCTGGGTGTCGCGGTTCTCGCTCGCGATCACCCGACGGCGGGAGTGGGTCATCTCGGGCCGCTCCGCGCCGGTGCTGCGGGCGCGCGGGCGCGCCGTCCGGTTCTGCGTGCGGTTCACGGAGGACCTGCCCGCCGCGGATCGCGTGCTCGCCTGGAAGAACCTCATCGAGCTCTCCGAGCCGACGTTCCTCAAGACGGCGAACGTGATGTGAGCTCCGGCGCGGCGTCGCCACCGCGGAGGAACTCGAGGAGCAGCGCGTTCACGCGCTCCGGCGCGTCGAGCATCACGTCGTGCG
>DASSQM010000607.1:0-5325 GCA_035702465.1 Anaeromyxobacter sp.
CGCGCGCGCTCGACGCGGCCGGGAACCCGGTCCCCGCGGCGCTCGGCCTCGAGGCGGAGGGCGCGGAGCTCGACGGCGTCCGCGACCTCGCGCCCGGCGAGGTGGAGGCGCGCGTCCGCGCCGGACCGTCCTTCGGCGGGCGCACGCAGGTGCGCGTGACCGCGACGGCCGAGGGCACCGGCATCTCGGGCGCCCGCGTGCTGCCGCTCCGGCCCGGGCAGCCCGCCGTCGCGCGGTTCGAGGGCGCCGCCGCGGTGATGCGCGGCGACGGGACCGAGCCGGCCCTCCTCCGCGTCGCCGTCGCGGATCGCCACGGCAACCCGGTCGACGCGCAGCCGGAGGTGAGCGCGGACCGCGGCAAGGTGCTCGGCATCGCGCGCGCGGCGCCCGGTGCCTTCGACGTGCGCTACGTCGCGCCCGCGGTGTCGCTCGCGACGCGCGAGCGGCTCCTCGCGACGGTGGGCGCCGCCCGCGCCACCGCGGAGCCGCTCCTCGCCGGGCCGTCGCCCGGGATGCGCGCCACGCCCGGCGCGGGCTTCCTGTTCGACCTGAAGGGCCGCTTCGCGGAGCCGCGCGCGGGCGTCGCGGTCGAGATGCCGGCCGACTGGGCGCCCCTGCTCGAGCGCAGGCTCGAGCCGGCGTGGCGCACGGAGCTGGAGGCGACCGGGCTGCCGTCCGGGGCGGCGGTGGCGCTGCTCGGCGGGGCGTCGGTCGAGACGCCGCTGCTCGTCGCGCCGACCGCGCTGCGCGCGAGCGCGACCGCCGGCGTGCTCATGGGCTCGTCCGGCGGCGCGTTCGCCGGCCGCGCGGCGCTCGGGGCGACCTTCCCGGCCGGGCCGCTCGAGCTCTTCGCGGAGACCTCGGTGCTCGCCGCGCGGGGCGGCGGGCCGGGCTCGTTCGCGGCGGCCGGCATCGGCGTGGGCGTACGTCTGACGATGGAGAGACCTCATGGCGACGATCCTCATCGTCGATGACGAGCCGGTGATCCTCGACGTCTTCCGCCGCTTCCTCGAGGGGGACGGCCGCACGCTCCTGCTCGCCGGCTCCGCGCGCGAGGCGCTCGCCGCCGCGGCGAAGGTGACGAGCATCGACGTCGCGCTCGTGGACAAGAACCTCGGCGACGGGTCCGGCCTCGACGTGGCCCGCTCGCTCAAGGAGGCGAAGCCGGACATCGAGGTGATCCTCGTGACCGGGTACGCCTCCCTCGACTCCGCCATCCAGGCGGTCCAGATCGGCGCGTTCGACTACGTCACGAAGCCCATCTCCGACTACGACGCGCTGAACCTGAAGGTCGAGAACGCGATCGAGAAGGGGCGCATGAAGCGGCGGCAGCGCGAGCTGCTCACCCGCCTCGTCGAGAGCGAGGGCCTGTACCGCGGCGTGTTCGAGACCTCGAGCGACGCGGTGCTCCTCGTCGACCCGCAGTCGGGCGCGATCCGGGACGGGAACCCGGCCGCGGAGCGGCTCTACGGCCGCGCGCGCGACGCCCTGCGCCAGCTCCGCTACGTCGACCTCCTCACGAAGGCGGCGGAGCCGGAGCTCCCGCCCGCGGGATCGCGCGCGTTCCCGGCGCGCCACACGAGGCCCGACGGGCTCGAGTTCCCCGTCGAGATCTCCGCCGGCGAGCTCCGCCTCGAGAACCACGGCCTGCGCGTGCTCTCGGTCCGCGACGTCTCCGAGCGCGAGCTCGCCGAGAGCGCGCGGCGCGACCTCGAGCAGAACCTGCGCCAGGCGCAGAAGATGGAGGCCGTGGGCCGGCTCGCCGGCGGCGTCGCCCACGACTTCTCGAACGTGCTCGCCGTCATCCTCGGCTACTCCGACCTCCTCATCCGCGACCTGCCCGCGGGCGACCCGCGCATCCGCGAGTACGCGGACGGCATCGTCGAGGCGGCGCACCGCGCCGTCGGCGTCACGCGGCAGCTCCTCACGCTCTCCCGCAAGAAGCTGCTCCGCCCCGAGGTGTTGACGGTGAACAAGGTCGTCCAGGACCTCGGCAAGCTCCTCTCGCGCGCCATCGGCGAGCGCATCGAGCTCACGCAGAAGCTCGGCGACAAGATCCCGCCCATCCTCGCGGACGCGGACCAGCTCGCGCAGGTGCTGCTCAACCTCGCGGTGAACGCCCGCGACGCGATGCCGGACGGCGGCCCGCTCGAGATCTCCACGGCCTCCGTCGAGCTCGGCATGCCCGCGCCGGAGCTGGGCCTGCCGGCGGGCCGCTACGTGACGCTCGCCGTGAAGGACGGCGGCTGCGGCATGAGCGAGGAGGTCCGCACCCGCATCTTCGAGCCGTTCTTCACCACGAAGGAGACGGGCACGGGCCTCGGGCTCGCGACCGTGTACGGCATCGTCCGGCAGGCAGGCGGCGCCATCCGGGTGGAGTCGCGGCCGGGCGAGGGGTCGACGTTCACCGTGTACCTCCCGGCGGCCGACGAGAGGAGCCAGCGCGTGGTGCTGCCGGTCGCGGCGTCCGCGCCGCGCGGCCTCGGCGAGACCGTGGTGCTCGCCGAGGACGAGGAGCCGCTGCGCGTCCTCCTCGGGCGCGTGCTCAGCGGATCGGGCTATCACGTCATCTCCGGTCGCAACGGCGCCGAGGCGCTCGACGCCGTGCGCGCGAAGGGGACGCGGGTCGACCTCCTGCTCACCGACCTCGTCATGCCGCGCATGACGGGCGCCGAGCTCGCGTCGGTGCTCGGCGACGAGCAGCCCGGCATGAAGGTGCTCTTCATGACCGGGCACACCGACGATCCCGCCGTCGTGGGCCGGCTCGGCGAGGGCGGCGTCGAGGTGATCCAGAAGCCGTTCACGAACGAGGCGCTGCTCGGGATGGTGCGGCGGCTCCTCGGGCCCGCGAAGGCGCACGCGTAAGGGCACCACGATCCCGCTGGCCTTCAGCAGTCAGCCTGCAGCCATCGGCAACAGGCTGTGGGCTGGCCGCTGATGGCTGACCGCCCGGGGGGAGGCGGCACCGCGTCAGAGTCCCGCCGGCCCTCCGTCCGGCGTCGCGCCCCGCCGCGACGACCGCTCGCGCCACGAGCGGCCCAGCGGGCGGTGCATGGGCCTCCGCGACCCCGAACGCATCTTCGAGAGCTGCTTGCGGACGTGGCGGCGCAGCCGGTTGCCCGCGTCGAGGAGCGCCTTCTTGAGGTCGTCCTGCAGGCTCTCGACGTGGATGGTGCGCGCGCCCGGCATCCGGAACGACAGCCGGCACTCCTGGTCCACGCCCCCCTTCGACGGGCGCTCGTCGCCGAGGTGGATCTCCAGCGCGGCGGCGGGGCTGTCGTAGACGCGCGCGAGCGGGCGGGTGACGTGCTTCGAGAGGAACGCCGGGAGGTCCGGCGGGATCTCGACCCTGTGGTGGTGGTGGATGCTGAGCCTCATGCCTCTACGATGGCCACGGGCGGCGGCGCGGGGACCGCGCTAGATTGCCGGCCCATGACCGAGCGCCTGTACCTCGCCGACGCGCGGCTCCTCGAGTTCGACGCGAACGTGGTCCGCGTCGCGCCGGAGGGGGGCCGGTCCGCGGTGGTCCTCGACCGCACGGCGTTCTACCCGGAGGGCGGCGGGCAGCCGGCCGACCGGGGGACGATCGGCGGCGTGCCCGTGGTCGACGTGCAGGAGAGGGGCGGAGAGATCCTCCACGTGCTCGGCGGCGATCCGCCCGCCGGGCGCGTGAGCGGGCGGGTCGACGCCGCGCGCCGCCGCGACCACGTGCAGCAGCACCACGGCCAGCACCTCCTCTCGGCGGCGTTCGAGGCGAGGGCCGGGGCGCGCACGGTGTCGTTCCACCTCGGCGAGGAGACGGACACGATCGACCTCGACGCGCCGGCGGCGAAGCTCGGGTCCGCCGTGCTGCGCGAGGTGGAGGCCGCGGCGAACGACCTCGTCTTCCGCGACCTGCCGGTGACGGCGCGCGAGCTCTCCACGGACGAGCTCGCGCGGCTCCCGCTGCGAAAGCCGCCCGAGAAGGGCACCCGCGTCGTCGTGGTGGGGGACCTCGCGAAGGGCGAGGTCGAGGACGCGTCGCCGTGCGGCGGGACGCACCCGGCCCGCACCGGCGAGGTCGGCGCGATCGCCGTCCTGCGCGCGCAGAAGTGGGGCGCGGGCACGCGGGTCGAGTTCGTGTGCGGCGCCCGCGTGGTGCGCGCGCTCGCGACGGCGGGCGAGCGGCTCGCCGGCGCGGCCGAGGCGCTCCGCTGCGCGCCCGCCGAGGTGCCTCAGGCGGCCGCGCGCGTCGCCGAGGAGGCGCAGGCGCGCCGGAAGGACGCCGAGCGGCTCTCGGTCTCGCTCGCCGCGGGCGAGGCGGAGCGGCTGGCAGGGGCGTCGCCGGCGGGACCGGTGCGGGCCGTGGTCGTCCCGCCCGCGCCCGGCGCGCCCCCGTACCTCAAGGCCGTCGCCGCGGCGCTCGCCGCGAAGGGGCGCACCGCGCTCCTCGGCGCGGTCGAGGACGGGCGCGCGCACCTCGCGTTCGCGCGCCCGAAGGGGCAGGGCCCGCACATGGGCGAGCTCCTGCGCGCCGCGGCGGCGGCCGTGGGCGGGAAGGGTGGGGGGTCGCCGGACGCCGCGCAGGGGAGCGGCCCGGACGTCGCGAAGCTGGACGCGGCGCTCGACGCGACGAGCCGTTCGCTCCCGTCGAGTTAACGCAGCGTCACGAGCGTCGCGCCCCAGCCGCCCCCGTCCTCCCCGGCGGTGCGGAAGGACCGCACGAGCGGGTGGCGCGAGAGGATCGCCTCGACGCTCCGGCGGAGCGCGCCCGTGCCCTTGCCGTGGACGACGCGCAGCTCCTTCAGCCCAGCGGCACGGCACGCCTCGATCCACTCCGGCAGGAGCTCGCCCACGTCGTCGGGGCGGAACGTGTGCAGGTCGAGCGTGCCGTCCAGGGGCAGCGGCACGGGGTCCGGGAACGGGTCGTCGCGATCGCGCGTCACGGGATCGCCAGCATGATAGCGTCGCGGCCCGATGCGCGCCCGCGCCGCCGCCGCCCTGCTCGCGCTGGTCGCCGCGATCCCGGCGCGCGCGGAGCCGCCGGCGCTGCACTACGACGGCGCCGTCGACGGGGCGGTGACCGCCGGCGCGGCGGCGCTCTGGATCGCCTCCGAGGCCGCGAAGAAGAAGCTCGCGCCGGCGGAGTGCCGCTGGTGCGCGGAGAGCGCGCTCGACGCCCGCGCGCGCGACCTCCTCCTGTGGAGCAACGCCGGGCGCGCGGGGCACGCGTCCGACGCCCTCGCGTTCGGCGTCCTGCCCGCGGGGATCGCGGCGCACCAGCTCCTCGCGGCGCGGAACGCCGGCGAGGCGAAGGAGGGGCTCGTCGATCTCCTCATCGTCGCG
>DASSQM010000608.1:0-2792 GCA_035702465.1 Anaeromyxobacter sp.
CAGGGGGTCTGGGGGAGCGCAGGCTCCGCTGCGCGGAGCGCGGAGCGGAGCCGAGCACTCCCCCAGGACGACGTCCGGGCGCAGCTCACCGAGGACATCCTCGCCCCCCTCGAGCGCGAGCAGGCGCGCGTCGACGGCGCCCTCGAGCAGCTCCGCGAGGTGCTCACCGACGCGCCGTCGCCGGCGCTCTCGCAGGTGGCGCGCCGCGCGGGCGAGCTGCGCGTCGAGCTCGCGGCGGTGACGGCGATGAAGGAGCCGTCCCGGGTGTACTTCGGCGAGGTGCGCGGCCGCGGCGTGTTCCTGCGGGCGGCGCCCATCGACGTGGCGGAGGAGCTCCAGGCGCGCCTCTACCGCCGCACGGACACGGTCGTCTTCACGAGCGCCACGCTCGCGGCGCAGGGCCGGTTCGACTACTTCCGCCGCCAGGTCGGCCTCGCGCCCGAGTTCGACGTCGCGGAGGCGCGCTACCCGGGCCCGTTCGACTACGGGCGCCAGGCGGCCATCGTCGCGCCCGAAGGGCTCCCGGAGCCGAACGCGCCGGGGTTCGTGGACGCGGCGGCGCGCGCGGTGCGGGAGCTCACGGCGGTGACGGGCGGCCGCGCGTTCGTGCTCTGCACGTCCACGCGCAACATGCAGGCGCTCCACCGCGCCTCGCGGGACCTGCCGTACCGGCTCCTGCTCCAGGGCGAGCGCCCGAAGGCGCGGCTGCTCGAGCTCTTCCGCGAGGAGCCGTCCGTCCTGTTCGCCACCTCGAGCTTCTGGGAGGGGGTCGACGTCCCGGGCGAGGCGCTGTCGCTCGTGGTCATCGACCGGCTCCCGTTCGCGCCGCCCACGGATCCGGTCGTCGCGGCGCGCAACCGCGCGCTCGAGGCGGAGGGGCGCGATCCGTTCTCCGAGCTCCAGGTGCCCGCGGCGGCGCTCGCCCTGCGGCAGGGGTTCGGGCGGCTCGTGCGGACGCGCCAGGACCGCGGCCTCGTCGCGATCCTCGATCGGCGCCTCGTGACGAAGGGTTACGGCCGCGCCTTCCTGGCGACGCTGCCGCGCTGCCCGGTGCTGCGCTCGCTCGACGAGGCGCGCCGCTGGTGGGAGCGGTAGGCAGCGAGTAGGCCCTCCCCCCGTCCCGTCCGGGCGGGACGGCCGAGCGTGGGGTCGGGCGTCACACGACCGGACGTGCGGGATCGGGTAGAGTGTCCTCGCGGGTTCCCCGGGGGGCACCCGACTCTCATGGTCCAGTTCAACGCCGACTCGCGCGAGATCGCCGTCAAGGTCGTCTATTACGGGCCCGCGCTGTCCGGGAAGACGACGAACCTCCAGTCCCTCTTCCAGAAGATCGATCCGAAGGTGCGCGGGCGGCTCATGACGCTCGACACCAAGGACGACCGCACCCTCTTCTTCGACATGATGCCCGTCTTCTTCCGCACGGAAGCGGGCGTGAAGGTGAAGCTCAAGCTCTACACGGTGCCCGGGCAGGTGATGCACGAGTCGACGCGCCGGATCGTGCTCCAGGGCACGGACGCCGTCGCGTTCGTGGCGGACTCGCGGCGGAGCGAGGCGGCGTCGACGCTCGCCTACTGGAACAACATGCTGAAGAACCTGGAGGCGAACGGGCTCGACTTCCGGTCGCTGCCCATCGTCGTCCAGATGAACAAGCGCGATCTCGAGGACGCGCGCCGCGAGGAGGAGGTCGGCGATCTGCGGCGGGTGATCCAGCCGCCCATGATCCCGGCGGTCGCGATCCGCGGCGAGGGCGTCGTCGAGACGCTCTACGCGATCCTCCAGCTCTGCTACCGGAGCCTCGACAAGCAGTTCTCCCTCGAGGCGAAGTGGGGCATCCCGGAGAAGGAGTTCCTCGGGAAGATCTTCTCGCACGTCGATCTCGCGGGGACGCGGCTCGCGACCTCGGCGCCCGGGGGGGCGCAGCAGCGATGAGCCTGCCCGCGTCGTTCCTGCAGCAGACCCTCCCGCTCGCGGATCTCCTGGATCTGCGGTCGTTCTCCGAGGTGTGCCAGTCGTTCGCAGAGCTGTACCGCGTCGGCCTCAAGGTGTTCGACGAGGTCGGCAACAAGCTCGTCGACGTGAAGGTCGGGAACGCCGACTTCTGCGGCTACATCTGGACGAAGCCCTCGGGCCGCGAGCAGTGCATCGCCACCGTGGGGCGCGTGAAGTCGGACGCGCTGCCCGAGGAGCCGGCGCCGCGCACGTTCGAGTGCTTCTCCGGCTGCCGCTACGTGGTGCAGCCCATCCTGTACGAGGGCGACGTCATGGGCCGCGTGGTCTTCGGCCCGTTCGTGCCGGAGGACCTGCACGAGCTGCCGATCACCCTCCGGCGCATCTCGAGCGACTTCGACGCGAAGCTCGCCGAGAACTACCAGCAGAAGATCCGCCGCGTCGGCGTCGCGACCGCCGAGAAGATCCTGAAGCACTTCATGGACCTCGTCGACGTGATGGTCTTCACGGGCCACAAGAACCTCATCGCCGCGAAGCTCCACATCGAGGCGGTCACGGAGAGCTACCGCGAGCTCTCGGACAAGAACCGGCAGCTCGAGGAGAGCTACGCGAAGCTGAAGGAGCTCGACCGCCTCAAGTCGAACTTCCTCGCCACCATGAGCCACGAGCTGCGCACGCCGCTCACGAGCGTCATCGGCTACTCCGAGATGATGCTCGAGGGGCTCGGCGGCCCGCTCACCGCCGAGCAGCGCGAGTACCTCGGCATCATCATGGAGAAGGGCGAGAACCTCCTCCAGCTCATCACCTCGATCCTCGACATCTCCAAGATCGAGGCGGGCCGCGTG
>DASSQM010000609.1:0-4156 GCA_035702465.1 Anaeromyxobacter sp.
GGCTTCCCGGCCTTGACCCAGCCGAAGATCCCGTCCGGCATCACGTACACCTTCTCGTAGCCGAGCTTCACCGCCTCACGGGCGGCGTCGTGGCTCGCCATTCAGCTCGGGCTCGCGCAGTAGAAGACGAGCCGCGTGGACTTGTCGGCCGGCAACACCTGCGCGAACGCGGCGGACTTGTACCAGCGCGCCCCCGGCAGGTGGTTCTTCGCGAACACGTCCTTCGGGTTCGCGTCGATGACGGCGACGTCCGGCTGCGACAGCATCCGCTGGACCTCGTCCGTGCCGACCATGGAGAACGGCTCGTTGCCGCGGTGCGCGGCGCAGCCGAGCGCCGTCGCCGCCGCGGCGGCGAGGAAGATCAGGAACGCGATGGCCACGAACGGCCTCAGGGCGGCTCGCAGGGGCAAGGCGGTACCTCCTCCGGCATGGATGCGTCCTCGGCGCGCCGCCGGCAGGGCCTTCGCGGGACCTCCTGCGGCCCGCCGCCCTCCAGCGCCGCGGACGGGCGAGAGGGCCGCCGCCTCTCCGCAGGCCCCCGGCGGGGCCCTCCGCGGAACCCCCGCTGCCGCGGAGGGCTCGCTCCGGCCGCGACTTTCGTTATCATCCGCCCCCCTTGAGCCGCGCCCCCCCGCTCGCCGTGTTGTTCGACCTCGACGGCACCCTCGTCGACACGATCCCCTTCATCCTCGCGGCGGTCCGGCACGCGTTCGAGGGCTACGGGAGCTGCCCGACGGACGCCGAGTGGATCGCCGGCATCGGGACGCCGCTCCGGGCGCAGCTCGCCTCGTTCGCCCGCTCGCCCGCCGACGAAGAGCCGCTGTTCGAGCGCTACCGCGAGTACTGGCGCGCGCACCACGACGAGCAGACGCGCTGCTTCCCCGGCGCCCGCGAGGCCGTCGAGGAGCTCTCGGCGCGGGGCCATCCCATCGGGATCGTCACCGCGAAGATGGAGCAGGGGGCCTTCCGCACGCTCCAGCACTGCGGGCTGCTCCCCTTCGTCCGCGCGGTGATCGGCGCGGACTCCTGCGCGAACGCGAAGCCCCACCCCGAGCCGGTGCTGCTCGCGCTCTCGCGCCTGGGCGCGGATCCGTCGCGCGCGGTCCTCGTCGGCGACTCCCGGCACGACATCGCCGCCGCGAAGGCCGCCGGCGCGAAGGCCGCCGCGGCGCTCTGGGGCGCGTGCTCGCGCGACGAGCTCGCGGCCGCGGGAGCGGACTTCTTCCTCCGCGACGTCCGCGAGGTGCCGCCGCTCGTCGCTGCGCTGTAGACTCTCGTCCCCATGCGCGTCGCCTATCTCGGTCCCCCGGGCACGTTCAGCGAGGAGGCGGTCTCGCGCTGCGATCTCGCCGCCGGCGGCGAGGGCGTCCCGTTCCCGACGTTCGCGGACGCGTACCGGGCGCTCCGGCGCGGCGAGGTCGACGCCGCCCTCCTCCCCATCGAGAACTCGATCGAGGGCAGCGTCGGGGCGACGCTCGACCTGCTCGTGGCGGAGCCGGGGCCGCTCATCCGGCGCGAGCTGCTCCTCCCGGTGCGCCAGCACCTCCTCGCGCGCGCCGGCACCCGCCTCGAGGACGTGAAGCGCGTCCTCTCGCACCCGCAGCCGTTCGGGCAGTGCAGCCGGTTCCTCCGCGAGAGGCTCCCCGGCGCCGCGCTCGAGCCCACGCACTCGACCGCGGACGCCGCGCGGAAGGTGGCGGCAGGCGAGCCGGGCGCGGCGGCGATCGGTGCCGCGGCGGCTGCGAAGCGCTACGGGCTCGCGCTCCTCGCCGAGTCCATCCAGGACGTGGACGAGAACTTCACCCGGTTCGTCCTCGTCTCGGCGGCCGACGAGGCGCCGACGAGCCGCGACCGCACGAGCCTCGCGTTCACGCTCGACCGCGATCGCCCGGGCGGCCTGTACGAGGTCCTGGGCGAGTTCGCGCGCCGCGGGATCAACCTCTCGAAGGTGGAGAGCCGCCCGATGAAGGAGGCCCTCGGGCACTACGTCTTCTTCCTCGACTTCGAGGCCCACCGCCAGGACGCGACCGGCGCCGACGCCGTCGCGGGCGTGCGCGCGCGCGTTCACCAGCTGTGGGTGCTCGGGTCGTATCCCCGGGCGCTCCCTCCGGCGTGACGCCGCGGGCGGGGGTCGCGGAGATCCCGGGGGTCCGAGGGATCCCGGCGCCGGGACCCGCGCTCTCGGTGAATCCGTCGGCGCGCCGGCGCCTCGGGCGGCGCGTCGATCGCGCAACCCCGCCGCGCGCCTCGCACCGAGCGTCCGGGCGCCGCCGCTGCCCCGGCCTCCGGCGTCGCGCGCGGTTGGTACGGACCTTTCAAGCGTTGCTCGCTCGTGGTCGGACAGGCGGAGGTCCCGCGCCCCCCCGGGCGCACACCGGAGACCGTCCTCGCGGAGCGCGAGGAGCTCGTCTCCGTGCGCGCGGCGGGATGGCGGATGCTCGTGCCGCTCCGGCACGTCGAGCGCGTGCTGCCCGCCGCGATGCCGTCGGCGAGGCCGGCGGGCGAGGCCGCCGCTCCGGTCGTGGCGGTGGGCGGCGAGCTCCTGCCGGTCGTGTTCGCGTGCGCGCTCGCCGGAGGCGCAGAGGTCGAGCTCGACGCGTCCCAGCAGATGGTGCTCCTCGCCGCGCACGACCGCCGCGCGATCCTCTGGGTCGACGCCGTGGAGGAGGTGGTGGCGCACGCCCCGGCCCGTCCGCCGCCGGGCGCGCCGCGCGGCGAGCTGGTCGCCGCGTGGTCCGGAGTGGATCGGCCGCTGGCGGTGCTCGACGTCCCGCGGCTCCTCACGCTCTCGATGGACACGAGCTCGAAGGGGGAACGATGAAGCGCATCCTGATCGTCGACGACAGCCGCGTGGTCCGCGAGCTCATGAAGGTGTACCTCATCGCCAAGGACGTCACGATCCTCGAGGCGGCGGACGGGCAGGAGGCGCTCGCGGCGGCGCGCGCCGGCGCGCCGGATCTCGTCATCGCCGACATGTGCATGCCCCGCCTCGACGGCAGCGGGCTCTGCGCGGCGCTCTGGAAGGACCCGGCCACGCGCGGGATCCCCGTGCTCATCCTCACCTCGAACGTCGACGCGGACACCCGGCGGCGCGCGCAGGCGGCCGGCGCGCGCGAGGTGCTGCGCAAGCCCATCCAGCCCCACGCGCTGCTCGACGCCGTGAAGCGTCACGTGGCTCGGGCGCCGGACGGCGCGGCGGTGTCGCGGTGACCGCGCCCGTCCACGGCGCCGGAGCGCTGCACCGGCGCATCTTCGCGCGCATCCTCCTCACCGCGGTCCCGAGCGCGATCGTGGCGGGCTACGTCATCGCGCCGGGGCTCGGCCTCGGATCCGACATGTACGGCGACACGCTGCCCTGGCTCGTGGCGGCCGGGATCGGCGCCGCCTCCGGCGTGCAGTGGGCCGTGTCGGGCGCCCTCGTGCGCGCGGCGCTCGCGGCGCGAAGCGGCGACGCTCCCGGCGCGCGGCTCGCGCGCATCCTCGAGCTGCCGCGGCGCATCGAGCTCTACTCGAACACGAGCGGGTGGCTCGCCGGCGGGCTCGTGTTCGGGCTCGCCGCCGTCGTGTGGCACGGCGTCCCGGCGACCACCGCGCTCGCGGCCGCGGGGCTCGCGCTGTTCGCCTCCCTGTTCCCCGGCCTCGTGCTCGTCATGCTCGTCGAGGACGTGCTCCGCCCGGCCGCCGTGGAGGAGGCGGGTCGCGGGAGCCGGGCGGCCACCCGCGGCGGCTTCTTCTGGCCGCGGCAGCGCTGGTACCTGCCGTACGCGTTCGCCGTCGCGCTCGTCTCGCTCCTCGTCTTCTCCGCGTTCGTGCTCCTGTCGCGCTACCGCGTCGCCGTGGGCCGGCTCGTCTCCGAGGCCGGCGCGCGCGACGGCGCGCTCGCGGCGGAGGCGCTCCGCGAGAGCCTCGAGGCGCAGGCGCGCGCGACCGCGACGCCCGTCGTGGCGATCGCGCTCGTCCTCCTCGTCGCGTTCGCCGTGACGGGCGTGCTCCTCGCGCGGCGCCAGGCGCGCGCGGTCGGCGCCGTGGAGGCGTCGCTGCGCTCGATGGCGGCGGGCGCGCCGGAGCTGCCGGGCTGGGCGTCGACGGACGAGCTCGGGGACCTCGCCGCGGCGACCGCCGACATCGCGCTCGAGATGCGCCGCGCCTTCGATCA
>DASSQM010000610.1:0-2461 GCA_035702465.1 Anaeromyxobacter sp.
GTAGAGCTGCTGGTCCTCCGGATCCGGCGCGAACCCGCGCCGCGCGAGGCCGGGCGTCGATAGGCTCACGGTGCTGACCTTCCCGTCCGCGTGCGCGCAGCGCGTCTCGATCTGCGAGGAGCCGATGGCCTGGGGCTCTCCGCCCCGATGCCCAGCCCGCACGACGAGGTTGCCGCCCGAAGGCTCCATCCAGAGGCCGTGCGCGCGCGCACTCGCGGGGGCGAGGGCCGCGCAGAGCGCGATGGCGACGCCGGCTTTCCTCACGAGCGGCGCTCCTGTCGCGGCCGGCTGCGGCCGCGGTGGGGTCAGAGGAAGGTGCTACCGCGCGCACCGCGGCCCGTCAATCAGGGCACGACGACTGCGACGGCGTCGAGCTCGAGCCTCACGCGGGCGATGGCCTTCCCCACGATCTCCTGGCGCTGGCGGAGCGCGGCCAGCGCGGCGTCGACGCGCGCGCGCGGCGCCCCGCCCCGGAAGGCCGCCTCGACGAGCCGCTCCTCCTCGGCGTCGCCGTGCGCCAGGAGCAGGCCCTTTCGCCGCCTGGCCGCGGCGCGCGAGGATCGCGAGCGCCTCCTGCTCGGCGGCCGCCCGCGCCGACTCGAGCGCGGCGGCGGGGGCCGGCCCGACCTTCGCGTCGGCCGCGTCGTCGACCTCCTCCTCGAGGCGCGCGGCCGCCCCGGGGACGAGCCTGTGCTCGCGCTCGCGCTCGAGCTCGACCACGACGGAGATCGGCGCGAGGTCGAGGTAGCGCGACGCCTGCCGCGCGGCGACGCGCGCGCCGGGCGCGACGTCCGCGCTCGTGGCGAGCACGGGCAGGAACCGCACGTACAGGCCGCCCCTCCGCGGCGCCCACTCGCGCCGCAGCGCCGCGGTCCGGCCGGCGTCGCCGTCGCGCACGATGCCGACGAGCGCCTCGACGAGCTTGTGGCCCGTCGCGTACCACTGGAGCTCGTCGCGGGCGACCGCCGTCTCGCGCCAGAAGCTGCCGAGGAACGTGACGGGCTCGTCGGGCATGGCCATGCCCGGCAAGGCCTCGATCTTCATGCCCGCGCCGAGCGTGAGCGCGACCTCGAACGGGTGGACGTTCTGGTCCGTGTCGGCGTCGATCCCGACGCGCCGCGCCACGTCGACGGTGACGTCCTCGAGCTCCTCCTCGAGCCAGCGCGACAGCGTCGTGAGCGCCTCCTGGAGGGCGGGGGCGCCGTCGGCCCGATCCACGCCCTCGGGCGGATCCTCGCCGAGGCGCTCGAACGCCGCGTGCACGAGCGCGGCCAGCTCCGGGAGCGAGGCGGAGCGGATGTCGAGGAGCGGGTCGCCCTCGTGCTGCGCCTTGCGCGCCGACGAGACGCGCCGGGCGAGGTCCTCGCGGAACGCCTCGCGCGTGCGCTCCGTGCGCTTGCGGCGGAGCGCGTCGAGCTCCTCGGGGAGCGAGGCGAGCACCGCGTCGAGGCCGCCCACCGGCTCGTCGAAGATGCCGATCTCCCTCTCGTACAGATCGGCGAGGAACGCCTCCTCGCCGGGCTCGACCACGAGGTGGATCTCGACGGGGCGCGTCTGGCCGAGGCGGTCGAGGCGGCCGATGCGCTGCTCCAGCACGAGCGGCGACTCGGGCAGGTCGGCGCAGACGAGGTGGTGAGCGAACTGGAAGTTGCGGCCCTCGCCGCCGGACTCGCCGGAGAGGAGCAGCATCGGCCCCTCCGGATCGCGGAAGCGCGCCACGAGCCGGTCGCGCGCCTCGATGGAGGGCGCGTCGTCGTAGAGGAGCGCCTCGAGGCCCGCACCGGCGATGCCGGTCTGCAGCTCGCGGAGCGCGTCCACGTCGTGGCCGAAGACGAGGACCTTGTCGCCGCCGCGCGCGAGGCGGGTGCACAGGTCGACGAGCGCCTTCCTCTTCTCGCCTGCGGCGACGTCGGCGCGGCGCAGGACGCGCGCGGTGAACGCGCCGACCTTCACGCGCCGGTTGCGGATGAGCCGCGCGGAGAGCCCGTAGCGATCGGCGAGGTGGGCGAGGAGCGCCGCGCGATCGGGGAGCGGCTCGGCGCGCGAGAAGAGCTCGTCGTCCTCGGAGAGGGCGCGCAGCTTCTCGAGCGCTGCGCCGACCTCGCCGCCCGCGAGCAGCTCCCGCGCCACCGCCGCGTACGCCTCGTGCTGCTCGAGCCGGGCGAGGAACTCCTCGAGCGACGTGGACGCGACGGGCTCGACGAGCGACAGGAGGCGGAAGTACTCGCGCGGATCGAGGCGGACGGGCGTGGCGGTGAGCAGGAGTACGCCGAACGAGGCGCGGCAGATCGGCGCGACGGCGGCGTGGAGCGCGTCGTCCGCGAGGTGGTGGGCCTCGTCGACCACGACGAGGTCGAGCGGGAGGTCCGCCGCCGCCTCCGCGAGGTCGGGATCCTCGCGCAGCGCCTCGAACGAGACGATCGCGTGCGGCGAGCGCGCGAGCGCCGCCTCGGGCCCGCCG
>DASSQM010000611.1:0-6353 GCA_035702465.1 Anaeromyxobacter sp.
GCCGAACCGCTCGGGCGAGACCGACTCGGGTCCGGCGGGGCTCTGATCGCCGATGGCACCCTGGACGAGGACCCGCGTCCCGCGCCGGCCGTCCGCGACGAGGCGGCCGGGCCAGTCACCCGAGATGCGCCGGTTCGCCCCTCCGAGGATCGTCGGGTGCGCGGCGAAGACCACGAGCTCCGCGACGGGGGCGCCCCCCTCGCGCTCCACGCGCAGGACGGTGAGGCGGCCGTCACGCTCGCCGCCCGAGCGGCTCCTCACGAGGTCGATGGCGGTCCCGCGAGCCACCGCCGCGCGCGCCGGCGCCAGCGCCTCGTTCGCCCGCCGGATGGCGACGGCGATCACCGTCGCGATGGCGTCCCGGATGCGCGGATCGTACGGCCCGGTGGCGATCCGCTCCCCCGCGGAGCTCTCCCAGTAGCCGCCCGGGCCGGCGTGCGTGTGCGTGGCCGTGACGAAGAGCCCGTCGATGTCGAGGTCGGACACCTGTCCACGGACCGCCGCCTCGATCGCCTCCGGGACGAGCAGGACGTCCGCCGACGCCACGACGACCTTGCAGCCGGGCGTGGCGAGGACGATGGCGCGGGCTCCCACCGCGTCGCGGAGCCCCTCGCTGCCGTACATGCGTCGCGCGAACCCGCCGATGGGCACCCCGGGGGGCAGGGCGAACGCGGCCTCCGCGGCGCCCGCCCGGAGTGGGCCTGCCCCCACCACCGCCGACACGACCCGCGGCGGGGTCGCCGGCCGCTCGGCGTACCACGGGAGGGACGCCACCCCGAGCGTGAGGGCGAGGACCGCCACGGCGGAGAGCAGGGCGCGGACCGCGCCTCGGGCGGAGAGACGTTTCAAGCGCGGACCGTTATACTGCCGCCCTCGCGACATGGGATACGACGCCGTCTTCGACAAGCAGAAGGAGGAGTGCGGGGTCTTCGGGATCTGGGCTCTCGGCCAGTCCCAGGAGGCCGCGAACTACGCCTACCTGGGCCTCCACGCCCTCCAGCACCGGGGCCAGGAGTCGGCCGGCATCGTCTCGACGGACGGCGAGACGCTCCACGTCCACCGCGAGATGGGGCTCGTCGCCGACATCTTCACCGCCGACGTGCTCGCGACGCTGAAGGGCGGCGCCGCCATCGGCCACGTCCGCTACTCGACGACCGGCGCGTCGCACCTCAAGAACGCGCAGCCGTTCGCGGTCCAGTACGCGGGCGGCGCCGTCGCGGTCGCGCACAACGGGAACCTCATCAACGCGGAGGTCCTCCGCGCCGAGCTCGAGGGGCAGGGGTCCATCTTCTCGGCGTCGACCGACACCGAGGTCATCATCCACCTCATCGCGCGGAGCCGCGTCCCGGGCGCGCCCGGCTCGACCGAGCAGCTCCTCGGCTCCATCCGCGAGGCGCTCGCGAAGGTGCAGGGCGCCTACTCGATCCTGTTCCTCACGCCGAGGGCGCTCGTCGGCGCCCGCGATCCGATGGGCTTCCGCCCGCTCGTGCTCGGCAAGCTGAAGGGGAACTGGGTCCTCGCCTCCGAGACGACCGCGCTCGACCTCATCGAGGCGGAGTACGTGCGCGAGGTCGAGCCGGGCGAGCTCGTGGTCATCGACGCCGCCGGCATGCGCACGGAGCGGCTCTTCCCGGGTCAGCCGAAGGCGGCACGGCTCGGGCGCTGCGTGTTCGAGCACATCTACTTCGCGCGGCCGGACTCGGTCCTGTTCGGCAAGTCCGTGTACGCCGCGCGCCACGCGCTGGGCCGCCGCCTCGCGATCGAGCACCCCGCGCCGGGCGCCGACCTCGTCATGCCGGTGCCGGACTCCGGCGTGCCCGCGGCCATCGGCTACTCCGAGCAGAGCGGCATCCCCTTCGCGATGGGGCTCGTGCGCTCGCACTACGTGGGGCGCACCTTCATCGAGCCGCAGCAGTCGATCCGCCACTTCGGGGTGAAGCTGAAGCTCAACGCGCTGAAGGACGTGCTGAAGGGCAAGCGCGTCGTGGTCATCGACGACTCGATCGTGCGCGGCACGACGAGCCGCAAGATCGTGAAGATGATCCGCGACGCGGGCGCCGCCCAAGTGCACGTGCGCATCAGCTCGCCGCCGACGGCGTGGCCCTGCTACTACGGCATCGACACGCCCACGCGGCAGGAGCTCATCGCGTCGACGCACTCCGTCGACGAGATCGCGAAGTACGTGACGGCGGACTCGCTCGGCTACCTCTCGCTCGAGGGCCTCTACGGGGCGCTCGACGAGGACCGCAAGGGCTTCTGCGACGCGTGCCTCTCCGGCGAGTACCTGCTCTCGTTCCCGCACCGCCAGCCGGCGGCCCCGCCGCTGCGCGTCGTCGGGACCTAGGAGCTCCACCTCGAGATGCGCCTCGCGGTCGAGGCGATCGTCGGATCGTCCGGCGCGTGCTTCAGCGCGTCCGTGAGCCGGTCCATGGCGAGCGCGAGCCGCCCGCTGCCGATGTGCGTGAGCGCCTCGTCGAAGAGCCGCTGCGCCTCGGCGGTGCGCGCGGCGCCGGCGCGGGCGCGGGCGCCCACCGCGACCAGCGCGGGAGCGGGGCGCGCCGCCGGGCCGGGCTCCGCGCCGAGGATGCGCCGCCAGGCCTCCGGGCCCGGGGACGACGCGGGCTCGAGGACGAGCCTGCGCCGCTCCAGCAGCGCGAAGAGCGCGCCCCGCGTGCGCTCGCCCATCTCGGGCACGAACGAGCGCGCCAGGGCGTCGAGCGTGACGCCGGCGCCGACGCGCCGGAGGAGGTCCACCTCGACCTCGCTGAAGTCCACGACGAGCTCCGGGGGGGAGCCGAGGTAGACCCGCGTCGGCCGCGCGAGCCGGTACGGCGCGTTCCGCACGGCGCGGGCGAGGCCTGGCCGGCTCCGCACGAGCGACTCGAACCACTCCGCCCCGGCGGAGCCGTCGAACGCGATGCCGAGCCGCGCCGGCGCTTTCGAGCGCATCCAGACCACCCTGCCCGACGCGAGGAGCGTCCGGGGCAACGCGTCGGAGCGGATGGCGAGCTTCACCGCGCGTCCGGGGTCGAGCACCCGCGGCGTGACGACGCGGCAGCCGCCCGGGCCGATGTCGTCCGTCTCGCCGCTCCACACGGCGAGGCGGTGGCGGATCTCCACGTCGCAGCGGAAGGCGACCCGCGGCCCGCGCCGCGGGTTGAGGATCTCCTCGACCATGTCTCCCCCGTACAGCGAGGACGGATGAGAACAGGGAAAGTGACGTCGCGCGAGGCGCTCGAACGGGGGACGGACGTGTGCGAAATGGCGGGTGATGTGCGAGGCGTGGGCTAAGCTCCCGGCGTGTCGGAACGAAACGACAGCCCCCGCGTCGCCGACGGGACGGTGCTCGTTTACCGCCTGTTCGACGTCGCCGACGCCGTCGATCTCGCGCGGGCGGAGGCGGAGGCGTCTGCGCCGAAGTCTCGCCTCCGCCTCGAGGGATCGCAGTCCGGCACCGCGCTCGAGTTCCCGCGGCCGCCCCTCCAGCTCCGGCTCGGCCCGCGCGACGTGCCGCTCGCCTCCGGCGCGCGCGCCGCGGAGGCGAGCGCGCACGTCTACGACTACGGCGTCGTCTCGGTCTGCTACCGCGTCCCGATCCCGCCGGGCGCGTCGCTCGCCGATCTCGTGCCGCTCGCGGAGGAGCTGTTCGTCGAGCCGACGCCCGCGCTCGACGCGGCGGCGCGGCGCGATGCCGAGGACGTGGCGCGCGCGCTCGGGGGGGCCCTCGAGCGGCCCCACTCGTGGGAGGGGCTGGAGAGCTACCAGGTGTTCCTCGTGCGCCGCTTCGAGGGCGGCCCGGTGAGCGCCGCGGAGCTCGTGGCGGGCGCCCCCATCGCCGAGCTCCTCCTCGGCGAGACGAGCGAGGTCCCGCTGTCCCGGGCGGAGCGCGACGACGTCCTTTCGCATCACCTCACCTACCTGGAGGACGACCTCGCGGTCTTGCACTGGAACAGCGCCCTGGTGGTGGAGCCGTCGGGCGTCGAGGACATCCCCGACCTGCTGGAGTTCGCGACGGCGCACCTCCTCGAGCTCCGCTACTACGACGCGCTCCTCGACCGGGAGCTGCACCGGATCTACGACGAGATCGAGGCAGGCGGCAGCCCGGTCTCGGACATCTTCACGAGGCGCTACCGGCGCCTGCAGCGCGAGACGGCGGCGCTCCTGCTGGAGCTGTCCGAGACGATCGAAAGGCTCGAAAACGCGGTGAAAATCGTGGGGGACTTCTACCTCGCGCGCCTGTACCAGAGCGCGGTGCGGCGCTTCCGCCTGCCGGCGTGGCAGGAGACCGTGCTGCGCAAGCAGAAGCTCGTGGCGGACGTCAACGACCTCACGGGTGACGCCGCCGACACGAGCCGGTCGGAGCTGCTCGAGGTGGCGATCATCGCGCTCATCGTCTTCGAGATCATCGCGGCGCTCCGCTGACCGACCCGGGAGTGACCCGAAGTGGATCGTCACGGAAGGCCCATTTCCCAGGCGGATCGTGCATTCGCGTTGTTGACGGCCGGATCCGGAAGCGATATCACCCGCCCATTCGCCGCCTGATGCGGCGTTCTAGGAGGGATGCCCGACATGACGCAGGCTCAGTTCTTCCAGGCGGTGGCCGAATCCTCGCAGCTCTCGAAGGGCCAGGTCCGTTCGGTGTTCACCGCGGTCGAAGACGTGGTGATGAAGCGGCTGAAGAACGAGGGCAAGATCCCGCTCGGCGGCCTCGGCGCCGTGAAGCTCGTCGATCGCAAGGCGCGCATCGGCCGCAATCCCGCGACCGGCGAGCAGATCAAGATCCCGGCGAAGACGGTGGTGAAGATCACTCCGGCGAAGGGCCTGAAGGACACGTTCAACAAGAAGGGCAAGAAGGCGTAGGACCGCTCGCGCTCCGCGGCGCGAGGACCGCCCGCCGGCCCCCGAGGCCGGCGGGCTTCGTTCTTTCAGGGCGCCTTCGCTAGCCCTTCATCCGCAAGAGCGTCCGCACCGTGTTGAGGATGTCCGGGAACTGCACCGGCTTCTGGAGGTAGACGTCGACGCCGAGCTCGAGCGCGCGGCTGCGCGCGTCGTTGCCGCCGGCGCTGATGACGAGGATGGGGATCGCGGCGAGCGCGGCGTCGGCCTTCATGCGCTCGACGAGCGCGAACCCGTCCAGCACCGGCATGTAGAGGTCGGCCATCACGAGATCGATGCGCGGCGTCTGCTCGAGCCGGCGGAGCGCCTCGTGCCCGTTCGCCGCGTACTCGACCACGACGTCCACGCCCGACGACGGCGAGCGGAGCTTCTTGAGCGCGTACTCGTACATCTCGACGACGTGGGTGTTGTCCTCGACCACCAGCACGCGGTACGCGCGGGCGGGCGAGCCGTACGCCGTGCGCGCGGTCTCCGCCAGGCGCGCGAGCTTGTGGCGGTCGTCCACCCGGTCGGCGGGGATCTTCACCGCCACGCCCGCCGGGCTCTCCCTGGACGCCGGCCGCCGGCGCACCACCTGCACCTCGACCTCGAACGGCTCGAGGAGGCCGGGGAAGCCGATCTGGAGCGGCAGCCGCTCACCCTCGGCGAGGTCACGGTCCGTGCGGATGAACAGGCCGCCCGCCGAGAGGTTCTCCGTCGCGTCTCGTACGGCCTGCGGATTGCCCGGATATTCGACGCGAAGAACCAGCGGCACTCGCGGATCGCGGCGCTTTTCCTTGCGTTCGGACATCGGGGCAAGCGGAGTATACCGCGCGACCGACGCGGCAAAGTGGCCTCGTCCCGTCCTTGACAATCGTACCCCCCCTCACTAGCCTGCCCGGGCTTTCGCCCCACTTCTCGGACCCTTATGACGAATCCAGCGCCGCACGGTGCCGTCGAGGAACTGCCGCGCGAGGCGGTCGAGCGGTTCGACCGCGAGCTCGCCGCGATCGTGAAGCGCTACCCGCCCGACCGGAAGGCGGCGGCGATGCTCCCGGCGATCCGTCTCGGCCAGGAGATCTTCGGCTACGCTTCACCGGCCGTGCAGCGCCTGGCGGCGGAACGCCTCGGCGTCTCCCCTGCCCGCGCCGAGGAGGTCGCGACGTTCTACGTGATGTTCCACACCGAGCCGCTCGGCCGGCACCTCGTCGAGATCTGCACGAACGTCTCGTGCTGTCTCTCGGGCGCGGAGCGCATCTTCGAGCACCTCAAGACGAAGCTCGGCGTGGGGAACGGCGGCACCACGCCGGACGGCCGCATCACGCTGCGCGAGGTCGAGTGCCTCGGCTCCTGCGGCACCGCGCCCGCGATGCTCCTCGACGAGGAGGAGATGATCGAGCGGATCGACGTCCAGAAGGTCGACCAGATCGTCGGGGGGCTCAAGTGAGCGAGACGCTCATCCTCACGAAGCGCTGGGG
>DASSQM010000612.1:0-6377 GCA_035702465.1 Anaeromyxobacter sp.
GATCGAGGAGTCCGTCCGCCTGGAGCCGCTCCTTCACCTGCTGGAGCAGCAGCGCCGCCGCGCCCGCTCCGCGCGGCTCGACCTCCTGCGCGACGAGCTGGTACTTGCCGTGCGGCGGGTAGAACTCGACGAACCCGCGGGCGATCACCTGCTGCCCCTCCTCGAGCTCGAAGAGGAGCCGCCGCGCCTGCGAGGCCCAGAGCACCGCGCCGATCACGGCGTCGTCGTCCTTCAGCGAGAAGTACATGTGCCCGCTGCTCTGCACCTTGAGGTTCGCGATCTCTCCCGCCACCCACACGTCGCGGAACTTGGGCTCGACCGCGTTCCGGAGCGCGCGCGTGAGCTCGCCCACGGACCACGCCCGCGGCAGCGCGCGCTGCGCGAAGAGGTCGCCCGTCTCGCCGGGCGCGGTCGGCGGCCGCCGCGGCGCGTTCACGCGGCGCCCCTCCGCCCGGCGCGGGCCTCGATGAGGAGCGCGATGAGCCGGTCGACGTCGCGCTGCTCGGCGACCCGCCACGGGGCGAGCGAGGGCCCCGCGCCGACGTGGATCCCGAAGACGAGCGGCGCGCCCACCGCGAAGGCGTCCTCGTCCGTGACGTCGTCGCCCACGTACACCGCTCCCTCGCAGCCGAGCTTCGCGACGAGCGCCCGCACCGCGTCCCCCTTGGAAGGGAAGTCGTGCGGGAGGACGTTGAGCACCTTCTTGCCGGCGATGAGCCGCGTCCCCTGGAGCTGGTTCGCCGCCTCGTACACCGCGCGCTCCGCGCGCCGCCAGGCGCGCGAGAGCCCATAGTGGACCGCGAGGGTGGAGCGCTTGTCCTCGAAGTGGACGCCCTCCACGCCGCCGAGCGCCTGCTCGAGCCGCTGGCGCCACTCGCGCACCTGCCGCAGCACGGTGCCCGGGACCGGCACGGGGCGCCCGAGCTCGAAGCCGTGGTTCCCGACCACGATCGGCTCGATACCGTCGAGGAACGCCGTGACGTCCTTCCACGCCCGCCCGGACACGACCGCGACCGGGTAGTGCTCGATGAGCCGCGCGAGGAGCGCGCGCGTGCGCGGGCGCATGTGCGCTCCCGAGGGCTCGGTGACGAGCGGCGCGAGGACGCCGTCGTAGTCGAACGCGACGAGCACGGGGCGGGCGCACGCCACGCCGGGGCCCTCCGGGGCGACGAAGCGCGCGAGCGCGGCGCGGTGGCGCCGGTGTAGGACGTCCTTCATGGCGCGGGACCGGGCGGAGTCTAGCATCCGGGCCGGACGCGGGCCCCTCGGTCTTTCTCCCGCGGTGACGTAGAATCGCCGCGTGCGAAGCATCCTGCTCGCGGAGGGCCACGCGCCCACGCGCGAGTTCGTGACCCAGAGCCTCGGCGGGGCCGGGTTCCAGGTCCTCGCCGCCGACGACCCGCAGCAGGCGTACGAGCTCTACGCGGCCGAGCGCCCGGAGGCGGTGGTCCTCGCGGCGGACTTCGGCGGCGACGCCGCCATCGCGCTCGCGCAGCGGCTCCGCGAGGCCGACCCGCGCGTGCTCGTCGTGGTGGCCGACCGGGAGCACCTCGGGAAGGCGCGCGGGCTGTCCGCGGTGCTCCCCATGAAGGCGAACGCGTACGTGGCCGATCCCACCTCGAAGGAGCTGCTCCTCAAGGTCCAGCACCTGGTCGAGCAGCGCGCGCCGGCGCGCGCGACGCTCCGCGGGGCCGCGCTCCTCCTGTCGCGCGAGCCGGCGGCGCACGGCGAGGTGAAGCCGGCGGTGGTGGCCCGCATCCTCCACCAGGTCTGGCGCGCGCTCGCCGACGGGATCCTCGTGCTCGAGGAGCCCGGCAAGGAGCGCAAGATCTTCTTCCTGCGCGGCGTCCCCGTCGCCCACGCCTCGAGCGAGCCGGCGGACTCCCTCGTGGCCTGGATGACGGCGAGCGGCCGCCTCGACGAGGAGGCGCGCGCGACCGCGGTCGAGGGCATGGCGAGCGGGCTGTCGCCGGGGGCGGCGCTCATCGCCGCCGGCGTGCTCGAGCCGGGCGAGCCGCTCCAGGCGGCGCTCCGGGCGCACCTGAACGCGATGGTCTCGCGCGCGGTCGGGCAGAAGGAGGGCCGCTGGCGGTTCCACTCGGGCCCGGAGTTCACCGCCGAGGTCCACCCGGTCGAGATCCTCCCGCTCCAGGCGCTGCTCGAGGGCGCCCGCGCCGGCGTGCCGGCGCGGCACTTCGCGGACGCGCTGAAGGCCGTGATGGAGGCGTACCCGACGCGGACGAGCGAGTTCCCGCAGCTGCTCCCGGCGGCCGGCCTCTCCTCGTCGGACCTGCGCCTCGCGCTCGGCTTCGACGGGCGCGCGACCACCCGCGAGCTCCTCGACGCGCGGAAGGACCTGAAGGAGGCGCTCTCGCTCCTGTGGTTCCTCTCGCTCGTCGGCGCGGTCGCGTTCCGCGAGGACCCGGCCCAGGGCGGCGACGCGTACGGGAAGCCGGCGCCGCGCAAGAAGAAGGCGCTCCCGCCCGACCGCGCCGAGGCGCTCCGCCAGGCCGCGCTCCGCATCCTGCCCGGCACCTACTTCCACGCCCTCGGGGTGGACATCGCCGCGGACGCCGCGGAGGTGGAGCGCGCGTACCACGAGGTCGCGAGCCGCTTCCACCCGGACGCCTTCGCCGAGTACGACGTCGGCGACCTCGACGACCTCCTCGCCGCGGTCCAGGACAAGGTGACCGCCGCGCTGCGCGTGCTCTCGAGCGAGGAGAAGCGACGCGCCTACCTGTCGTTCCTCGCGCTCAAGCTGGAGCTCGCGGGCGCGCGCCGCCCCGGCATCGACGTGGACGCCGAGATCGCGCTCAAGAAGGGCGAGCGGGCGCTCCTGCTGCGGCGGAACGCGGAGGCGGTCTCGGCCATCGCGTCGGCGGTGGAGCGGAACCCCCGCGAGCCCGAGTACCACGCCATGCTCGGCTTCGCGGAGCTGTTCGACCCCGTGCTCCCGCGATCGCAGCGCGCCGCCGAGGCGAGGAAGAACGCGCGCAAGGCGCTCCAGCTCGACGCCGCGCACCCGCGCGCGACCGCGGTGCTCGCGCTCGCGGAGGAGCTCGGGGGCGACCTCGCGGAGGCGCGCAAGGTCGTGGTCGCGGGCCTCAAGGCGCATCCGTCGAACGAGGTGCTGAAGCGGGTGCTGCGCCGGCTGAACCGGGTGGCGCCGGCGGCGGGGTAGCTCGACCTCGACCCCGACCCCGACCTCGACCGCGACCGCGACCGCGACCTATCCGGCGACCGCCGCGGTCTGCGGGAACCCGGGCTGCTGCGCGATCCCGCGGTGCACCACGTCCGCGAGCGCGGCGACGAAGTCGGGGCGCACGCCGAGGGCCGGGACGCGCAGGTAGAGCGCCGCCCCGCCCTGCTCGGCCGCCTCCTTCGCGAGGATGTCGAGGTCGTAGAGCGTCTCGAGGTGCTCGGACACGAACGCGATCGGCACGGTGACGACGGCGCGCCCGCGGGAGCTCGCGCGCAGGAACTGGATGGTGTCCGGGCCGAGCCACCTCGTCGGGCCGACGCGGCTCTGGTACGTGACCTGGTGCTCCGCGGCCCCGGCGCGGCGTGCGGTCTCCCGCGACGAGTGCTCGATGTAGCCCGGGTACGGGTCGCCCTTCTTCACCTGGCTCATGGGGAGGCCGTGCGCGCTGAACACGACGAGCGCGCGAGCGCGGAGCTCGGGCGGGACCTTCGCGAGCGTCTCGCGGAGCGCCGCGGCGGACGCGTCGAGGTAGCCCTCGTGATCGTGCCAGGTGCAGATCTCGGCGAGGGGCCGGTCCTTCGGCCAGAGCCGCCGCAGCTCGACGAGCGACGACCACGTCGTCGCGTTCGCGTACTGCGGGTAGAGCGGCAGCGCGACGCCGCGGTCGGCGCCGGCGGCGAGCGCCTCGCGGACGCCCTCCTCGGTGTTCGGGTGGCCGCAGCGCATGGCGAGGTGGCAGGAGAAGCCGGGCCCGAGCTCCCGCGCGAGCGCGCGCGCCTGCGCCTCGGTGCCCTCCACGAGCGGCGACTTCCCGCCGATGAGCGCGTACTTCTCGGCCGACGACGGCGCCCGCGTCTTCGAGATGATCTTCGCGAAGACCTTCCGGAACGGGCCGAAGGGCGCGGTGACGACGAGCGGATCCGAGAAGAGCTCGTAGAGGTACGGCTCGACCTCGGCGAGCGACCGGGGGCCGCCGAGGTTCATCAGGAACACGGCCGTGTGAGCCATCCGCTCACCCTGAGCGTAGCGTCCGGCGAAGCCGGACGCGGAGTCGAAGGGCGCTACACCGTGCGCGAGAACTGCTTCTTCGCGCCGTCCTTCTTCAGATAAGCGTCGAACAGCATCGCCACGTTCCGCACGAGGAGCTGGCCGAGCGGGGTGACCTTCAGCACCTGACCGTCGAAGGTGACGAGCCCGTCGTCCTGGAGCTCCCGTACCCCGGCGCGCAGGTTCTCCTCGATCGCCTTGCGCGAGCCGGCGCCGAACTTCTCCTCGACCTCGCGCAGGTCGAGCCGGAGCAGGCACATCACGCGGTTGATCACGAACCGCCGCATGACGTCGTCGTCCGACATCGGCGCGCCGCGCTCGACGGGGAGCACGCCCGCCTCCACCTTCTCGCCCCACTCCCGCAGCTTGTGGAAGTTCTGGACGTACGCGCCGCCGATGTCGGAGATGGAGCTCATGCCGAACGCGACGGTGTCCGGCGCAGGGCGGATCGTGTAGCCCTGGAAGTTGCGGTACAGGTACCCGCCCTCCTGCGCCCGGGCGAGCTCGTCCGACTCGAGCGCGAAGTGGTCGAGGCCGATGAGCCGGTATCCGGCCTTCGTGAACGCCTCCACCGCGCCGAGGAACAGCTCGACGCGCTGCTCCGTCTTGGGCAGCGCCTCCTGCGGCAGGAGCCGCTGGTGCGGCTTCGCCCAGGGCACGTAGGCGAACCCGAACACCGCCAGGCGGTCCGGGTGGATGGCGAGGATCCGCTCGAGCGTGTGCGCCCAGGTGTCCGGCGACTGGTACGGCAGGCCGTAGATGAGGTCGAGGTTCACGCCCTTGAAGCCGTTGTCGCGCGCGGCCTGGACGAGGTCCGCGGTCTCCTTCTCGCCCTGGATGCGGCCGACGACCTCCTGGACCTTCGCGTCGAAGTCCTGCACGCCCATCGAGATGCGGTTGAAGCCGAGGCTCGCGAGCGTCTCGATCTGCGACTTCCGCGTGATGGCGGGGTCGATCTCGACCGCCTTCTCCACGTCCTTCGTGAAGGTGAAGTGGCGCGCGAGGATCTCGTGGCACCGCGTGAGCTGCTTCTCGTCGAGGAACGTCGGGGTCCCGCCGCCCCAGTGGAGCTGGGAGGCCTCGCGCCGGTTCGGCAGCTTCGCCGCGACGAGCGCGACCTCCTTCTCGAGCTGGTCGAGGTACGCGTCCGCGCGCGAGCGGTCGTGCGTCGCGACGACGTTGCAGCCGCAGAAGCGGCACATCTCCCGGCAGAACGGGAGGTGCACGTAGATGGAGAGCGGCGCGCGCTGCGCGTCGGCGCGGGCGAGGTGCGCCTCGTACTGCGCGGGGCCGAACGTCTCCTTGAACTCGACCGCGGTCGGATAGCTCGTGTAGCGGGGGCCCGGGCGGTCGTACTTCTTGATGAGCTCCCAGGACGGGATCTGGATCACGCGCGTCGCCTCACTTCCACCGGAAGGCGTGGACGGCGTCCACGACCGCCTTCACGTTCTCCACCGGCGTGCCGGGCTGGATGCCGTGGCCGAGGTTGAAGATGTAACCCGGCGCGGGACCGGCCGCCCGGGCGATGGCGAGCGCCCGCTCCACGGCGACCTCCCCGGGCCCGAGCAGCACGGTCGAGTCGAGGTTGCCCTGGACGGCGACATCCGGCACGCGCGCGCGGGCCTCGTCGATGGGGATGCGCCAGTCGACGGAGAGGACGTCGAAGCCGAGCGCGGCGAGCTTCTCGAGGTGGCCCCCCATGCCGGTGCCGAAGAAGATGATGGGGACGCCCGCCTTCTTCACCGCCTCGACGATGCGCGCGAGGTACGGGAAGCTGAACTCCTCGAGATCGTACCGGTCGAGCTCGCCGAGCCAGCTCTCGAAGATCTGCGCCGCCTCGGCGCCCGCGGCGATCTGCGCCTCGATCTGCACGATGGCGGCGCGCGTGAGCTTCTCGAAGAGCGCGTGCGCGGTCTTCGGCTCCGCGTAGAGCATGGTCTTGAGGCGCGTGAAGCCCTGGCTCCCGCCCTCGACGGCGTAGCTCGCCACCGTGAACGGGCCGCCCACGAAGCCGATGAGTGGGACGCGGCCGGCGAGCGCCGCGCGGATGGCGCGCACGCCGCCGAGCACGTACGGCAGGTCCTTCTCCGGGTCGGGGACCTTCAGCGCGTCGACGTCCGCGCGCGTC
>DASSQM010000613.1:0-2606 GCA_035702465.1 Anaeromyxobacter sp.
CGCTTCCCGCGCGTCTTGAACGACCAGACCTGCAGGATGACGCTCACCGTCTCGCCGAGGAAGACGCCGTGGAGGATCGCGCTCGCCACCTCGTTCTTGGTGAGCACGGCGAGCATGCCGAGCCCGCCGCCCAGCCCGAGCGAGCCGACGTCCCCCATGAACACGGAGGCCGGGTAGGTGTTGTACCAGAGGAAGGCGAGCCCCGCGCCGATGATGGCGGAGCAGAAGACGCCCAGCTCCTCCGCGCCCGGGATCCACGCGATGCGCAGGTACTCCGCGAGGCTGAAGCCGGCGATGGTCGCGCCCGCCACGTACGACAGCGCGAGGACCGTCATCGACGAGACGATGGTCGGGCCGATGGCGAGGCCGTCGAGGCCGTCGGTGAGGTTCACCGCGTTCGACGTCGCGACGACCACGAACACCATGAACGGCAGGTAGAGCCAACCGAGGTTCGGCTCGAAGAGCCGCGTCGGCACGAAGGGGAGGGTGAGGCGGAGGTCCTGGAAGCTCCCCACCCGGATCCACGGGAAGCCGGAGGCGAGGTGGAAGTGCCAGTCCGTGAGGACGCCGTAGTACACGGCGAGCACGACGATTACCTGAAGCACGAGCTTCTTCTTGCCCGCGAGCCCCTTCGAGTTCCGCTTCGAGATCTTGAGGAAGTCGTCCCAGAAGCCGATGGCGCCGTAGCCGAGCGTGACGAGGAGCGCCGCCCACACGAGCCGGTTCGACAGGTCCGCGAAGAGGAGCGTCGACAGCGTGACGGCGAGGAGGATGAGCGCGCCGCCCATGGACGGCGTGCCCGCCTTCTTGCGGTGCGCCTCGGGCGTGTCCTCGCGCACGTTCGTCGAGCCGTACTGGAGGAGCCGCATCCGCTCGATGAAGAGCGGGCCGACGAGGAGCCCGAGGAGGAGCGCGACGAGCCCGGCCGCGACGATCCGGAACGACGGATAACGGAGGACGTTGAACGCGCCGAAGCGGCCCGCGAGCGGGTAGAGCAGGTGATAGAGCATCTAGCGCAGCGCCTCGACGAGCCGTTCGAGCTTCATCCCCCTGCTCCCCTTGACGAGCAGCACGTCGCCCGGGCGGAGCGCGTCCTTCGCCCAGGCCACGAGCGCGGCGATGTCCTCGGTGGGGAACGCGTCGAGCCCGGCGGCGCGGGCCGCCTCCGCGGCGGCGCGGGACCGCGGCCCGAAGGCGGCGAGCCGCGCGAGCCCGGCGGCGGCGGCCTCGGCGCCGAGGCTCCGGTGCGCCTCCGCCTCGAACGACCCGAGCTCGAGCATGTCGCCGAGCACCGCGAGCGCGCGCTTCTGGCCGCTTTTCGCGAGGTCCTGCAGCGTGCGGAGGGCCGCGGACATCGAGGCGGGGTTCGCGTTGTAGCAGTCGTCGACGAGCTCCACGCCGGACGGGAGCTTCTCGAGCCGGAGCCTGCGCCCCACCGGCCGCACCTCGGCGAGCCCGCGCGCGATCTCGCGGTCGGTGCAGCCCAGGGAGACGGCGGCGGCCGTCGCGGCGGCCGCGTTGGCAGCGTTGTGCCTCCCCACGAGCGCCGGGATGTGGACCGGCACCTCGCGGTTGCCGATGCCGAGCACGAAGCGCAGCCCGTCGTCGCCCTGCGAGACGACCTCGAGCACCACCACGTCGCCGCGGCGCCCGCGCGCGGCGGAGAACGTGACGACGCGCCGGCCCGAGGCCTGCGCGCGCTTCAGCATGCGCGCGTCGTCGGCGTTCGCGACCGCGATCCCGCCCGGCGGGAGGCCCTGGTAGAGCTCCGCCTTCGCGTCCGCCACCGCGTCGACGGTGCCGAGGCCCTCGAGGTGCGCGGGCGCCGCGAGCGTCACCACCCCGATCTGCGGCTCGGCGACGGCGGCGAGGCGCGCGATCTCGCCGGGGTGGCTCATCCCCATCTCGATCACGGCCGCCTCGTGCGAGGCGTCGAGGCCGAAGATCGTGAGCGGGACGCCCACCTCGTTGTTCAGGTTGCCCTCGGACTTGAGGACCTTGCCGCGCGTGGCGAGGATCGCCGCGATCATCTCGCGCGTCGTGGTCTTGCCGTTCGACCCCGTGACGCCCACGACCGGGATGCGGAAGCGCCGGCGGTGGTGCCGGGCGATCGCGGCGAGGGCACGGAGCGTGTCGTCGGCCGCGAGGAGCGGCAGCGGCCTCGGGTCCTGGGAGCCCGCGGCCCACGCCTCCGCGACGACCGCCGCGGCCGCCCCCTTCGCGGCGGCCTCGGCGAGGAAGCCGTGGGCGTCGAACTTCTCTCCCCGGAGCGCCACGAACAGGCTGCCGGGCCCGAGCGTGCGCGTGTCGGTCGAGACGCCCGCGAGCTCCGAGGGCGGAGCCCCGAGCCAGCGCCCGCCGGTCGCCGCGGCGAGCTCCTGCGCTGTGAAGCGTGGCCCGGTCATGCGATCCCGAGCGCCCTCCGTGCCTCCTCGCGGTCGGAGAAGGGCCGCCGCTCCCCGCCGACGATCTGGTAGTCCTCGTGCCCTTTCCCGGCGACGAGCACCGCGTCGCCCTCGCCCGCCGCGTCGACCGCGAGCGCGATGGCCGCGCGCCGGTCCGGCTCGACGACGAACCCGCGATCGCCGCGCCCGGCGCCCGCGGCG
>DASSQM010000614.1:0-8756 GCA_035702465.1 Anaeromyxobacter sp.
GCGAAGTGGAGCGCCCGCCGCAGCGTCTGGAACGCGCCGAGCGTCCAGAGCCCCGGGGAGAGCGCGGCGATCCCGAAGCCGGCCACGGTGAGCGCGGGGACGGCGGCGAGCGCGCCGCGGAGCCCGGTCGCGGCGATGAAGCGGCCCGTGGCGAGCGAGCCCATCGCGAGCGCGAGCACGTTCACCGCGAGGTCCACCTTCGCGAACAGGGCGAGCCTCGCCGCGGTGCCCGGCAGGACCGCCGCGGCGATGCGCAGGAGGTTCAGGTAGAGGAACGTCGAGCCGAGCGAGAAGAGCAAGACCTGGAATCCGACGCCGAGCAGGTAGCGCGAGCGCACGACGGCGGTGAACCCGCTCCACGCCGATCCCCCGAGCGCACCCTCGTCGCGCCGCGGCGCCGCGTCCGCGCCGGCGGGGGGCGCGCGCCGCGCCCAGCGCGAGAGCCCCGAGGCGCACTGCGCCGCGACCTCGAGCGACGCGGCGGACATCAGGACGAGCACGCCGACGCTGAGGTGGGCGGACAGCCACGCGACGGTGGCGGAGCCGAGCAGCGCCCCGGCGGTGCCGCCCGCGCTCACGAAGCCGAAGAGCCGCTTCCCCTGCCCCGGGGTGAAGACGTCCGCGAGCAGGCTCCAGAACACCGAGACGACGAACAGGTTGTAGACGGAGACCCACACGTAGAAGGCGCGGGCCATCCACACCGCGGCGACGTCCCCCCGGACGAGCGCCCAGAACGCGACGAGGTTCAGGAGGAAGAAGCGGTAGACCCAGGGCACCGCCCGGCGCCGCGGCACGCGCGCGAGGAGCGCCGAGTAGATCGGCACGGCGGCGAGCATCACCACGAACGTGGCGTTGA
This sequence comes from Anaeromyxobacter sp., assembly GCA_035702465.1. Lineage (GTDB taxonomy): Bacteria > Myxococcota > Myxococcia > Myxococcales > Anaeromyxobacteraceae > Anaeromyxobacter. The sequence continues at coordinate 857 of DASSQM010000614.1, forward strand.
ACAGCCAGTGGATCTTCGTCACGTCACCCCGGATCCCCATCTCCTCGCGCAGCGGGCGGAGCAGGTAGTAGCCGTAGAGCAGCGTGAAGAAGTAGACGAACGCGCGGACGAGCCCGCCGGCCTCGGCCTCGCGGACGTCGACCACCCGGCCGAGGACCGGCGCCCGCCGCGCCGCCGTGGTCGCGCCGACGTCCAGGACGGCCCCCTCTACCGCTTCGCATCCTTCCGCAGCTCGCGGAGCACGTGCCCGACCTCCGGCGCGATGAGCTTCTCCCAGGCGAGCCGCACCGCCGCCGGCGAGCCCGGCACCGAGAACACCGCCCGGCCGCCCCACACGCCGCCCACCGCGCGGGAGAGCATCGCGGGCGAGCCGATGTCCTGGTACGAGAGCATGCGGAAGAGCTCGCCGAAGCCGTCGAGGCGCTTCTCCAGGATCCCCGCGACGGTCTCGAACGTGCGGTCGCGGGCGGCGATGCCGGTCCCGCCGTTCACCACGATCGCCTCCGCGCCGGCGCGCGCCGCCTCCTCGAGCGCCTCGCGGATCTGCGCGGGCTCGTCCTTCACGATGCGGTACCCCGCGACGGCGTGGCCGGCCTTCCCGATCGCCTCGCGCAGGAACGCGCCGCCGACGTCCTCGGCCTCGCCGCGCGAGTCCGAGGCCGTCACGACGAAGATCTTGAGCGACCGCGGCGCTTCCTTCTTGTGCTCCTCGTGGCCCATGGCTCTCCTCACCGGACGGTGACGTCCGCACGCGCCTCCTCGATGCGCTCCGACACGTCCGCGGCGTCGGGCGCGTCCGGCGCGAGGCGCAGGTACAGGGACCAGGCGGCGACGGCGTGCGCGCGGTCGCCGAGCCGGAAGAGCGCGTCGCCGAGCACGCGCTGCGCGGCGGGGAGCCCGCGGTCGAGCGCCGCCGCGCGGGCCGCGTAGTCGGCGGCGTCGCGATCCACGCCCTCGCGCTCGAGGAACGCCGCCGCGGCGACGAGCCCCTCCGCGTCGTCGTAGTCGAGCGCGCGCGCGAGGCCGAACCCGAGCGGCCGGAGCGCCACCGCCACGCGGATCCCGGCGAGGTCCCCTTCCGGAAGCGGCTGCTCGCCAGGCTCGTAGCCGTCCGCCTGCGCCGACAGCACGTGCTCGCCGGCGGGCGGCGCGGCGATCGTGCGGCTCCCCCGCCCGATGGGCGCGCCGTCGAGGCTCACGCTCGCGCCGCGCGGCAGCACCTCGACGAGCAGCTCCGGAGGTGCGCGGGCCGGCGCGAGCTCGCGGTGCGCGCCGCCGCAGGCGGCGGCGAGCGCCAGGGCGAGGGCGCCTCCGAGGCGCGTCGTTCGCGGCCGCCGCGGCACGGGTCGGTCCTTATATAACCGCGGCATGGTCGACAAGTTCGGGATCGCGCGCGCCCTCCGCGAGATCGGGATGCTGCTCGAGCTGGAGGGCGAGAACCCGTTCAAGGTGCGCGCGTACGAGAACGGCGCGCGGGCGCTGGAGGCGCTCGCCGGCGACGTCGCCCCCGTCATCCAGTCCGGCCGTCTCCTGGAGCTTCCCGGCATCGGCGAGGCGCTCGCGAGGAAGATCGCCGACATCCACGCGACGGGCACGACCGCGCTGCTCGACCGGCTGCGCGCCTCCTACCCCGCCGGCACGCTCGAGCTCCTGCAGGTCCCGGAGCTCGGCCCGAAGAAGGCGCGCGCGCTCCAGCAGGCCCTCGGGATCGCGAACGTGGCGGAGCTCGAGAAGGCGTGCCTCGAGGGCCGCGTCCGCGGCGTGAAGGGCTTCGGCGAGAAGACGGAGCAGAAGATCCTCGAGGGGCTCCGGCGCATGAAGGCGCGCGCCGCGGACCGGCGCTTCCTGCTCGCCGACGCGCTCGCGGCGGGCGCGGCGCTCCTCGATCACCTCCGCGCCTCCCCGGCGGTCGAGCGCGCCGAGGTCGCCGGCTCGACGCGCCGCTTTCGCGAGACGGTCGCCGACGTCGACCTCGTGGTCGCGTCGCGGAGCCCCGCCGCGGTGGTCGAGCACTTCGTCGCGTTCCCCCAGGCCGCGGAGGTGCTCGCGCGCGGCGACTCGAAGACGACCGTGCGCCTCGCCTCGGGGCTCCAGGTCGACCTGCGCATCGTGCCGCCGGAGGACTTCGCGACGCTCCTGCACCACCTCACCGGCTCGAAGGCGCACCACGTGAAGCTCCGCGGCATCGCCCGGGACGCGGGGTACACGCTCAGCGAATGGGGCCTGTACCGGCTCCCGCCGCCCGGGGTGCCGCCCCCGCCCGAGGACACCCCGCCCGATCCCTCCTCGAAGGTCGGCATCGGCAGCGAGGAGGACCTGTACGCCGCGCTCGGCCTCGCGTACGTGCCGCCCGAGCTGCGCGAGGACTCGGGCGAGCTCGAGGCGGCGCGCGACCGGACGCTGCCGTCGGACCTCGTGACCATCGGCGACGTGCGCGGGCTCGTCCACTGCCACACCACGTGGTCCGACGGCCGCGCGTCGCTCGAGGAGATGGCGCGGGCCGCCGAGGCCCTCGGCGTCGAGTACATGACCGTCACGGATCACTCGCGGACCGCGGGCTACGCGGGCGGCCTCGACGAGGACCGCATGAAGCTCCAGTGGGACGAGATCGCGCGCGTGCAGGAGAAGGTGAAGGTGCGGCTCCTGCGCGGCACGGAGTCGGACATCCTCGACGACGGCTCCCTCGACTACCCGGACCGCATCCTCGAGGAGCTCGACGTCGTCGTGGCGAGCGTCCACTCGCGGCACAAGATGGACGAGGACCAGATGACGCGGCGGCTCGTGCGCTGCATGAAGCTGCCGGTCTTCAAGATCTGGGGGCACGCCCTCGGGAGGCTCCTGCTCGACCGCGACCCGTTCGCCTGCCGGGTGGAGGAGGTGCTCGACGCGCTCGCGTCGTCGCGGGGCGCGGTCGAGGTGAACGGTGATCCCAAGCGGCTCGAGCTCGAGCCGCGCTGGCTGCGCGCAGCCACCGCGCGGGGCATCCCCGTGGTCCTCTCGGTCGACGCGCACTCGATCCGCGACCTCGGCTACCTGCGCTACGCGGTCGGCGTGGCGCGGCGCGGGTGGGTGCGGCGCGGCCAGGTGCTGAACACGCTGCCGCTGGACCGGTTCAAGGCCGCCGTGCGGCCGGTCGCTTGATGGGTGTTGTCGCCGCGCCCCCCCGCGTCTACCCTCGCACCGCCTTGGATCCCAAGCTCCTGCTCAAGTCGAGGCGGATCGCCACGCTGAGCGTGCTCTCCGCCGCGTCGGGGATGCCGTACGGGTGGGTCGTCTCCGGGACGCTCCAGGCGTTCCTCGTCGCGCTCGGCTTCACGCGCTCCTCCATCGGGCTCCTCTCGGGCGTGTCGCTGCCCTGGGCGCTCAAGTTCCTCTGGTCCCCGCTCGTCGATCGGTACGCGCTGCGCTGGCCGGGCCGCCGCCGGAGCTGGATGATCATGGCGCAGCTCGCGCTCGCCGGGACCATGGGCGCGGTCGCCGCCTTCGCGTGGCGCGCGCTCGCGGCGCGGAGCGCGGGCGGGATGGTGCCCCACGCGGCGCTCCTCATCGGCCTGCTCGCGCTCACGTTCGCGTTCTTCTCCGCCACGCAGGACATCGCGTACGACGCGTACACGGTCGAGGTCCTGCACAGGGACGAGCAGGGGCCGGTCTCCGGGCTGCGCATCCTCTTCTACCGGCTGGGCATGCTGCTCTCGAGCGCCGCGGCGATCGGCGCGAGCGAGTGGATCCCGTGGCCGATCGTCTTCCTCGCGCTGGGCGGGATCTTCGTGCTGTTCACGCTGCTCGTGCTCGCCGCCCCGGAGCCGGATCGGCCCGCCGAGCCGCCGCGATCGCTCGCGCGCGCGGTGGTGGATCCGCTCCGCTCGTACTTCTCGCGCTCGGACGCGATCCCCATCGCGCTGTTCCTCGTCTTCTACAAGTTCGGCGACAACATGGGCGGGACGATGGTGATCCCGTTCCTGAAGGACCTGTGCTTCTCGAACGCGGAGCTGGGCGCCGCGCTGAAGACCATCGGCACGATCGCGACGATCTCGGGCTCGCTCCTCGGAGGGTTCCTCCTGTCGCGGATGGGGCTCGGGCGCGCGCTCTGGATCTTCGGCGTGCTCCAGGCCGGCGCGAACGTCGTCTACTCCGGCGCGGCGCTCTCTCGGCACGTGCCGCTCGAGTTCGCGCAATGCGCGTCGCTGCCCGGCGTGGACGCCGCCACGCGGCTGTGGACGTACGGCGCGATCAGCGCCGAGTACTTCGCGCAGGGCATGGCGACGGCGGCGCAGGCGGTGCTGCTCCTGCGCGTGTGCGACAAGCGCTACAGCGCCACACAGTTCGCGCTCCTCTCCTCCCTCTTCGGCCTGGGGCGCTGGGCCGCCGGCCTGCCGTCCGGCTTCTTCGTGGAGCGGATGGGGTACCCCGCCTTCTTCGCCATGTGCGCGACCGTGATGGCGCTGCCCGGGTTCTTCTTCCTGCACCGCATCGCGCCCTTCGCGGAGCGAGAGGTGCGCCTCGCCGGGGACGCTGCTGCGCACCCACAGTAATGCTTGCGGTCTCTCGCACGGCTCGTGTTAGGTTGGCCCGCGCCGCGCCCCGAACCCCGCGCGCCCGGAGGAAGATCATGAACGTCCGCCGCCCGTCGCTCCTGCTCGCCCTCGCCGCTGCCGCCGCGCTCGCGCTGCCTGGCGCCGCGTCCGCCCAGGCGCGCCGCCCCGCCGGCGGCACCGGATTCGGGATCCTGATCGGGTTCGAGGACAGCAAGTACGACAACGGGCTCGCCCTGCGCCTCGACGGCGAGATCCCGCTGCAGTCCGTCTCGCCGGTGGTGCGGCTGTCGCTCGTCGGATCGCTCGGGTTCACGCGCTTCAGCTTCAACCCGGGCTTCTTCGGGGGCGAGAGCGAGACGCTCAACATCTTCAAGGTCACCCCGGCGCTGCGGTTCACCTTCGGAAACCACCCGCTCATCCGGCCGTATGCCGACGCGGGCATCGGCCTCCACTACGCCCGGATCTCCGCGCCGTGCGCATTCGACCAGTTCGGGAACGTCGACACGTGCAGCGACTCGGACGTGAGCGCGCACCTGCGCTTCGCCGGCGGGCTCACGTTCCAGGTGAGCCCCGGGCTCGGCCTCGGCGCGGAGGTCGACCTCATCCCGTACTTCGGGAAGGTCGACGACAACACGTTCTCGCTCCTGTTCGTGCTGGCGTTCCGGGGCTAGACGGGCGCCGGAGCGCGGCGCGCCGGGCAGCAGCGGGCGCGGGCTACTCGAAGACCTTCACGAGGTCGGCGGTCGCGACCCCTTCCTTCGCCACGCGCAGGTCGTGGTAGGCGACCGCGTGCGCGCACGCCCCGAGCGCGCTGACGACCGTCATCACGCTCGCCACGGAGAGCGACTGGATCCCGATCGGGAGCGCCTGCCCGACGAGGGCGAGGACGATCCCGGCGATCCCGTCGAGGACGACGTTCACCACGAGCACGACGAGCGCGACCGCGAAGATCGCCCAGCGGTGCCCCGCGGTGAGCGCGCGGCTCCGCGCCAGCGCGTCGCCGGAGGACCCGACGCCTTCCTCGACGACGGCGGCGGGGACGGCGACGAACAGGGCGCAGTACCAGACGACGAACGGGACCACGAGGAGGATCAGGCCGAGGATGAACCACATCCCGGTCCGGAACGAGACCGTGAAGACCGTCCCCATCTTCGCGAAGCCCTTCCGGAAGAGCTCGCCGGTGCGCACGCGGCCCCCGCGCAGCGACTCCAGCACCCCGAAGGTGAGCGCGCCGGTGACGACGAGGTCCGCCAGACCCGAGAGCACCCGGATCCCGAGCTCCCAGTCCCGGGAGTCCCCGGGCACCCACGCGACGAGCGCGAGGACGGGGACGTTCACGACGAGCGCCACGATCGAGAACGGGACGAAGTTGCCGAACCACGCCGAGAAGCTCCGGGAGACGACGCTCCCGACGGAGAACGCCGGCGCCGCGGGCGCGACGGCCGGCGGCGGCGGAGAGGCGGGAGCCACGGGCGTGAACGGCATGCGTCACCTCCGAGGGACCGGCGTCGGCCCATCTTCCCCCGCAGGGCCCGCGGTGGCTAGCCGGCGGGGTGCGGCTCGACCTCGAGGACGTCGACGGTCCCGCGCCGCTCGACGACGCGCGCGGGCCACAGGTGGAACGAGCGCATCCAGCGCTCCGCCTGCGCGTCCTCGCCGAGCGGGCGGCAGACGCGGAGCTCGGCCCGCCGCGGCCACCACTGCAGCACGGTGGCGTTCGTGCGGTGCGAGACGCCCCACACTTGCCGCGGCTCTCCGCGCTCGCGCGCGACGAGGGAGGCGTGCCAGACCGCGGGCCAGACCGACCAGTAGTCGCCCGCGACGAGCGCGCACCGCGCGGCGAGCACGTCGGCGGTGTGGCGGCCGGCGACGCGGTCGAGGTCGGCGCGGACGCCGGCGATCGAGGGCGCGCCGTACGCGGCGAGGGCCGCAGCGGGCACGAGCGCGAGCGCGGCGAGCGCGGACGTCCGCGCGAGGCGCGGCAGCCGCGCGAGCGGCTCCGCGAGGAGCGACACCGCGGCGAGGTGCACGAGGACCGCCGACGGCGCGAGGTACCGCCAGTGGAACGCGTTGTCCCGCACCCAGCGCAGCGAGCCCGCGAAGAGGGCGTACGCGACGGCGGCCGCGACGAGCGCCGCCGCGCGCAGGAGCGCGCCGGGCAGGCGCGAGCGGAGCGGCGGCAGCGAGAGGAGCGCGACGCCGGCGGCGGCGCCGAGCAGGGCGGCGGGCCACGCGCCCGCGCCGCGCCAGGCGTTCGCGGCGAGCGCGCCCCAGGCGGCGGGGAGCTCGCCCGCGGCGAGCGGCGCCACGTCGAGCCGGAGCGGGAGCTCCGTGAGCGCCGGCCACAGGCGGAGGAAGAGCTGGCCCGCCGCGAGGCCCACGCCGAGGAGCGCCCCGTCGATCGCGAGCCGGGCGCGGATCGCGCCCGCGGCTTCCCCCTCCAGCCGGTCCGCCGCGGCGCGCGCCGCCGCGAGCGGGAGGAGCAGGATCCCGGTCGCGGCGTTCACCCAGTGCGCCGCCGCGACGAGCGCGAGCCCCACGGCGAGCCGCGGCCAGGCGCGCCGCCCGTCCGCGCCGGGCTCCGCGACCGCGAGCCCTCCGAGCGCCAGCAGGAGCGAGAGCCCGTAGGGCTGATCTCCCAGGTACTCGAACAGCCCCGGCGCCGGCGCCGCGGCGAGGAGCGCGCCCGCCGCGAGCGCGCCCGCGAGCGGCCAGTCGCGGCCCGCGAGCACGTGCCGCGCGAGGAGCACCACCGCGCCGAGCCCGGCGAGCACGAGCGCGAACCGCTGGAAGAGCAGGTTCCAGAGCGGATCCCGTATCGGCACCGCGAGGAGCGGCACGAGCATCCCGTAGCGCTCCTGGTCCCAGTAGAAGGGCGTCCAGCGCTGCAGCGACACGAGCACGGGGACGATGGAATCGCCCTGCTCGAGGCGGTGGAAGCTTCCGAGGTCGACGAGCGCCGCGGCGACGGCCACCGACGCGAGGAGGATCGCCGACCGGCCGCGGGGCCACAGCAGCGTGGCGGTCGGGGTCGGGACCGGGGTCGCGGTCGGGGTCGCGGTCGCGGTCGCGGTCGACGTCGAGGTCGACGTCGCGGTCGTCGTCGAGCCCTCTCGTCCGCTCACGCCTTCAGCGCCCGCTCCGCCCTCTCCCTCGCCTCCTGCGCGAGGACCCGCACGGAGAAGCTCGGCGTCTGCGAGTACTCGTCGGTGCCGATCTTCGGGAACGGCCTCGCCCGCGCCCGCATCCGCTCGAGCTCGTCGGGCGGGATCGAAGGAGAGCCGCGGCGCAGCCACGGGTCGTACTGGTAGGAGACGGGTGGCCCGCGCAGCAGCCGCGTCTCGTCCCACACCTGGGCAGCGCGC
>DASSQM010000615.1:0-9129 GCA_035702465.1 Anaeromyxobacter sp.
CGCCTCCGCGGGGGTGGCGACGCGCGCCTGATCGCCCCGCGCCGCCCCCGCCGGGCGGACGCCGGGGACGACGAGCAGCGGCCCCCCCCCGACGGCGGCGCGGACGGCCGCGACCTCGTGCGGCGAGCACACGAGCCCCCCGGCGCCGGCGTCCACGGCGAGCCGGGCGAGCCGCACCACGGCGGCCTCCGGCGGCCCGGCGAGGCCGACGGCGTCGAGCGCCGGCCCGTCGAGGCTCGTGAGGACCGTCACGGCGAGCACGGTCACCCCGCTGCCCGCCCCGCGCACGGCCGCCCGGACCATCTCGGCGCCGCCCGACGCGTGCACGGTGAGCAGCGACGCGCCGCTGCGGGCGGCGCTCCGCGCCGCGCCCGCGACGGTGTTCGGGATGTCGTGGAGCTTCAGGTCGAGGAACACGGGCCGGCCGAGGGCGGCCGCCGCGCCGACCGCGGAGGGTCCCTCCGCCGCGAAGAGCTCGAGGCCGACCTTGAGCACGCCGACGGCGGGCGCGACGGCGCGGGCGAAGGGCTCCGCCTCCCGCCAGGTCGGGAAGTCGAGCGCGGCGCAGAGCGGGCCCTCGAGGTTCATGCCTTCCCCACCTGCATCCTGCCCACCTCGCGGAGCAGCCGCTCCGCGTCCGCCTTCGGGAGCCGGTTCTTCGCCTCGAACAGCGCGAACGCGAGCAGCTCCTCGAGCGCCTCCAGGGACCGGGCGCGGGCCGCGGCGCCCCGGTACGCGCCGCTCGCCGTCACGTTGGCGAGGATGCGGGCCACGTCCATCTCGCCGTCGTCGCCCACGCGGGCGCCGTCGTACACGGCGCGCTTCCGCTCCGGCAGCCGCTCGAAGTAGCTGTTGAGGCGTGCGGTGGCGTCGTCCTCGGCAGCCGCGAGCGCGGCGTGGACGCGGCGGAAGATGCGGCGGTAGGTCTCGAACGGACCCGCCGCGCTCGGCACGCGGGCGTGCGGTGGTGCGCCGCCGGGCGAGGGTGTGAGCGCGGGCGCCTCCACCTCCACGGCGATGCCGGCCTCCGCGGCCGCCCAGGCGTCCTGCTCCGAGGCGTCGACCCCCTTCATCGCCTCGAGGATGAGATCGCGCGTCCGCTCCGGCATCTTCACCTGGTTCTGCTCGTCGAGCGGGCCCTCCAGGAACGCGAACTCGCCGGACGTCTCGCGGAACGCGCCGACGAAGATGGCGCGCACCTGCTGGACGAGCGCCTCGTAGAGCTGGCCCGAGGTGACGACGCCCTCGTCCACGAGCACCTGTCCGAGCGGGCGGCCGCCGCCGACGAGCCGGGAGCAGCGCTCGAGGTCGGCCGGGGAGGCGAGGCCGAGCCGCAGGAGCGCGGGGCCGAGCCGGTCGGCGGGGTCCGAGGACGAGGCGAACACCACCTGCCCGTCGCGGAAGTAGATGCTCTTGCGGCGGAGCTGCTCGGGCTCGTCCGGCGGCCCGGGCACGTCCGTGCCGGCGGCGATGAGGAGCACGCCGGTCTTGAGGGACGAGAAGACGAACTGCACGACCTCGGGGATGGTGAGCGCGGACAGCGAGCCGGCGAAGTAGGAGCGGGGCGAGTCCTTGCGCGCGGGCACGAGGAGCGCGAACTCGCCGCGCGCCGAGACGAGGTCGATCTCGCCGCCACCCGCGAGGCCGAGCGACTCCGCCTGGCGCGGCGGCACCGAGATCTGGCCCTCCGGTCCGATGGTCAGCCTCGCGCGCACCGTTCTCCTCCGCGTCGCCCGCCTTCCGCGCGAGAGCGTACCACGGGGATCCGCGCGCCAGGCCCGCTCACGGCCCCTTCTGCGGCGGCGGCGCCGGCGGCTGCGGCTGCACCTGACCGCCCCGCGGCGCGGTCTCGCTCGCGCTCCGCGTCTCCTGGAGGTACCAGGCGTGCTCGGGGCGGGAGAGGATCCCGTCGATGACGGCGTTCACGGCGTCGGCCTGCGCCTTCTTGCCGGCGGCCGCCGCCTTCGCCGCGAGCTCGCGGGCCTCGGGGACGAGCGCGTGATAGAAGCGCTCCGCCACCTCGTACATCCCGTGCCAGTGGGCGTAGTCCGGCGCCATCATCGAGGCGCCGTGCCGCGCGCGGCGCCCCTCGTGGTGCCAGAGGTAGAACCAGTCCCACTCGATCTTCTCGTCGAAGTCGGGCTTCGTGATGAGCCCCTGCTTCTTCAGCTCCGCCATGATCGCCAGGCCGGGCCGGGCGAACTTCTCGTTGTAGAGCCGGATGAACGAGTCGTACTCCTGGTAGAACGCGTTCACGTAGTTCGTCGAGTGGCACACGTTGCAGGCCTGCGCCATCCGCGCGCGCTTCTGCTGGGCGGTGTCGGCGACGAGCGCCTTGCGCTTCGCCGGATCCGCCTCCTGCACGACGGAGTTCGTCGCGTCCGTGTCCATGGGGAGCGAGATGGGCGGGCGGTTCGTCCACGAGATGCGCTCGCCCGGATCGTGCGTGACCTTGCCGCCGTTCGCGTTCGCGGAGAGGTGGCAGGACGCGCACGTCGGCGCGGCGGTGTAGTCCTTCCCGAGCACCCAGCTCCGGGAGTCGAGCTTCTCCTCCTGCTGGCGGTCGCGGTAGGCGATGCCGTGCTTCGACTCCTGGAAGATCTCCATCTGCGGGTGATCGGGCCCGAGGTGGCACTTCCCGCAGCTCTCGGGCTGGCGCGCGCGGCGCGGCGAGAAGTCGTGGCGGCTGTGGCAGGCGGTGCAGGCGCCGCGCGAGCCGTCCAGGTTGATGCGGCCGATGCCGGTGTTCGGCCACGACGACGGGTCGAGCTTGGGCGCCCCCTCGGCGTCGCGCTCCACCTGCTCGAGCAGCGCCGGAACCGTCGGCGCGCCGTCCGGCCCCGGCTTCAGGTCGTCCGCGGTGATCCTGCCGCCGCCCTTCCTCACGAGGGCGACCTTGCCGCCGTGGCACTGGAGGCAGCCCACCTCCGCGCTCGCCATCCCGTTCACGTCGGCGAGCGCCTCCTTCGAGCCGGCCGGCGCGTGCGGGTTGAAGCGCTCGCGCGCGCCCTCGACGGTCTCGGCGAGGAAGTTGTCGAGCGAGGCGAGGATGTTGCCCGCCTTGGCGTGGTGGCTCGCCTCGAACTGCCTGTCCTCGGCCGCGTGGCACCTCGCGCAGTCGCGGGGCGTCACCACCACCGCGACGAGCGCGCCGTTGTGCTCGAACGCATCCGCGTCGCCCTTCTTCGCCTGGTGGCACTCGAAGCACCCGACGCCCTTCTGCGCGTGCCGGCTCTCCCTCCACTGCTGCACGATGCCGGGGTTCTGGCCCTCGTGACACTCCACGCACGCGCGCGAGGATCGGGAGATCGGGGCGGGGCGCGCCGCCCCTCTCTTCGGCGCGGCGGTCGCGGCGAGCGCGGCGACGGGCACGAGGATCGAGAGCAGCGCGGCGGTGCGGGCGACGGCGGGCATGCGGCTTCCTCCGGGCGCGCGAATGTCGCCCGCCGCGGCGCCGGACGCACTCTCCCGGGTGGGGCACCGCGCCGCACCGCCCGGCGCGAGGGGGGCGCGGGCCGCCCCCCGCCCCGCTCACCGGGGGCCGGTCCCCGCCCTCACCGCCTCGGCCGCCTTGCGGGCGACGTCGCCCAGCGGGACGAGCTGGATCTCCTTCGACGCGCGCAGCTTCCACTCCACCTGGCCGTTCGCGAGGCCCTTGCGGCCGACGGAGATGCGGATCGGGATGCCGACCAGGTCGGCGTCCTTGAACTTCACGCCGGCGCGCTCGTCGCGGTCGTCGTAGAGCACCTCGACGCCTTCCCTGGCGAGGGCGTCGACCACCTGCTCCGCGGCCTGGCGCAGCTCCGGCTCGGGCCCGAGCGTGAGCACCGTGGCGTGGAACGGCGCGATCGCCATGGGCCAGACGATGCCGTTCTCGTCGTTGTGCAGCTCGATGGCGGCGGCCATGATGCGCTCGACGCCGATGCCGTAGCTGCCCATCACGATCGGCACCGGCTTGCCGTCCGCATCGAGCACGGTGGCCTTCATCGACTCGGAGTACTTCGTCCCGAGCTTGAAGATGTGACCGATCTCGAGCGCCTTGAAGACGTCGAGCGTGCCGTCGCAGCGGGGGCAGCCCTCGCCCGCCCTCACCTGGCGGAGATCGGCGAGCTTCCCGTGCGGGAGGAGGTCGCGCGCGACGTCCACGCCCTCGAGGTGGAAGTCGTTCTCGTTCGCGCCGGTGACCATGCCGGCCGCGTCGCGGAGCGCCTCGTCCACGAAGACGGGCGCCTTCGAGAACCGCACCGCGCCGAGCGAGCCCGCGTCGGCGCCCATGAGCGGACGGATCTCCTCCGCGTGCGCGGGGCGGACGATCTGCGCTCCGGTGGCGGTCTGGAGCTTCGCCTCGTTGAGGTCGTCGTCGCCCCGGACGACCGCGAGCACCGGCTTCTCGTCCGCGACGTAGACGAGGGTCTTGAGCTGCATCGCGCCGGGGCGGCCGTACGGCTTCCCCGCGAGCGCGTCGATGGTGCGCACCCCGGGCGTGGGGAACCGGCGGGGCGCCTCGAGCTTCTCGCCGGACCTCGCCGGCGCCGCCGGGCCCTTCGAGCGCGCCGTCTCGGTGTTCGCGGCGTAGCGGCACCTCGGGCAGGCCGCCACGAGGTCCTCGCCGGCCTCGGTCCGCACCATGAACTCGGAGGACTCGGAGCCGCCCATCGATCCGGAGTGGGCCTGGACGGCGACGAACTCGAGGCCGGAGCGGGTGAAGATCCTCTCGTACGCCCGGCGCTGGTCCTCGTAGCTCTTGTCGAGGCCGGCGCGGTCCACGTCGAAGGAGTACGCGTCCTTCATGGTGAACTGCCGGACGCGCAGGAGCCCGGACTTCGGCCGCGGCTCGTCGCGGAACTTCGTCTGGATCTGGTACCAGACCTGCGGGAGCTGGCGGTACGAGCGCAGCTCGTCGCGCGCGATGGCCGTGAAGATCTCCTCGTGCGTCATGCCGAGGCCGTAGTCGCCGCCCTTGCGGTCCTTCAGGCGGAACATGTTGTCGCCCATGACGTCCCAGCGGCCCGACTCCTTCCAGATCTCCGCGGGGTGCAGCGCCGGCAGGAAGAACTCCTGGCCGCCGACGGCGTCCATCTCGTCGCGGACGATGGCCTCGATCTTCGTGAGCGTGCGCTTCGCGAGCGGCAGGTAGTCGTAGATGCCCGCGCCGAGCTGGCGGATGAAGCCGGCGCGGACGAGGAGCTTGTGGGAGGCGACCTGCGCGTCGGCGGGCGCTTCCTTGAGCGTCGGGACGAAGGCCTTGGAGAGGCGGACGGGGCGCATGGGTGACGGGTTATACCCCGACCCTACTTCGGCGCGCGCCGGGCGGCGATCTCGAGGGCCTCGGCCACGACGGCGTCCTCGAGCTCCTCCGCCTTCATGCGCTTCACGATCTTGCCGTCCCTGAAGAGCAGGCCGACGCCGTTGTGCCCGTAGGCGACCCCGACGTCCGCGGCGCTCGCCTCGCCCGGCCCGTTCACCTCGCAGCCCATCACCGCCACCGCGACCTCGCCCTTCACGTTCGAGAGCCGCTTCTCGACGCGCTCCGCGATCGGGATCATGTCGACCGAGCAGCGGCCGCAGGTCGGGCACGACGTCATCGTCGCGCCGCCGAACTTGAGGCCGAGCGACTTGAGGAGCAGCCGTGCGACGCGCACCTCCTCGACGGGGTCGGCGGTGAGCGAGATGCGGATGGTGTCGCCGATGCCCTCGGCGAGGAGGATGCCGAGGCCCGCCGCGCTCTTCACGGTACCCGCGAGCAGCGTCCCCGCCTCCGTGACGCCGAGGTGGAGCGGGTAGTCGAACCGCTGCGAGAAGAGCCGGTTCGCCTGGACCGTCATGGCGACGTCGTGCGCCTTCAAGGACACCTTGATCTCGCGGTAGCCCTCGTCCTCGAGGAACGCGATGTGGCGCGCGGCGCTCTCCACCATGCCCTCGGCGGTGGGCCACCCGTGCTTCTCGACGATGTCCTGCTCGAGGGAGCCGGCGTTCACGCCGATGCGGATCGGGACGCTCCGCTCGCGCGCCGCCTTCACCACCTCGCGCACGCGCTCCCGCGCGCCGATGTTGCCCGGGTTGAGCCGGATGGCGTGGATGCCGGCCTGGAGCGCGGCGAGGGCCAGCCGGTAGTCGAAGTGGATGTCGGCGACGAGCGGCACGGGCGTCGCGCGGACGATGGCCGGGAGCGCCGCGGCGGCGTCCTTGTCCGGAACCGCGAGGCGGACCACGTCGGCGCCCGCCTCGGCGAGCGCGCGCACCTGCGCGAGCGTCGCCTCGACGTCCGAGGTCTGCGTGGTGGTCATCGACTGCACGGCGATCGGCGCGCCGCCGCCGATGGGCACGTTCCCCACCCGGATCGCACGCGTCTTGCGCCGCTCCCCGAGCGAGGCGTTCGCACCCAGGCCGTAAGCGCCCATTTCGTCCGCTCCGCCGCCGCCCGGAAAAGGAACGGCCGCGCCCAGTTCTAGGACGCGGCCGCTGCGCGCGCAAACCTGCCCGGGCGGGGTTACTTGCCCTTCAGCTCCTGGTCGACGATCGCCGAGAACGCCTCGAGCGGCTGGGCGCCCGCCAGCGGCCGCCCGTTGATGAAGAACGCCGGCGTGCCGGACACGCCCGCCTCGTCACCGGCCTTGCGGTGCATGTCGACCTCCTTCGCCTTCTCGCCCGAGTCGAGGCACTTGTCGAACTTCGCGCCGTCGACGCCGACGTCGCGCGCGGTGGTCTTGAGGTCCGCCACCTCGAGCTTCGCGCCCGGGGAGAAGAGCTTGTCGTGCATCTCCCAGTACTTCCCCTGATCGCCGGCGCAGTGCGCCGCCTCGGCGGCCTTCGGCGCCTTGGGATGCATGGGGAGCGGGAAGTCGCGGTAGACGAGCTTGATCTTCCCCGGGTACTTCGCGAGCAGCTGCTTCACCGTCGGCTCGGCGCGCACGCAGTAGGGGCACTCGTAATCGGAGAACTCGACGATCGTGATCGGCGCGTTCGCGGGACCCGTGGCCGGGCCGACCGCGGAGACGGCGATCTTGGGCGCCTCGTACGGCGGGAGGAGCACCTCGATGTTCATCTCCTTCTTGAGGCTCTCGTAGTACTCCGAGAACGCCCCCTGGCCCTTCTGGTTCTTGAGGAAGCGGACGATGTCGGGCTTCACCTGGTCGAGCGGCGGGAGCTGCTGGCCGCTCGCCTTGGCGCGCTCGTAGAGCGTCTTCACCTCGTCGTCCGACGGGTCGGGGATCTTCGCCGCGACCTCCTGCTGCACGAGCTCCTCGCGCGTCACACCCTTCGACTTCGCCTTGGCGTCGAGGGCCCGCTCGCGGAGCATCTGCTCGAGCGCGTTCCGGCGGAGCTGGTACCGCTGCTCGTTGTACTGCTGCTCGAGCTGGGCGAGGTCCTTCTTCACCTGCGCGTCGAGCTCTCCGGCCGTGATGGCGGTCCCGCCGATCTTCGCCACGGGGGCGGAGGCGTCTTGCTTCGGCTGGCCCGGCTGTGCCGGCTGGACGCTCCGAGGGGACTGGCAGGCGGCCGCCGCGACGCATGCGGCGGCGAGGAGCAGAGGACGATAGGACATGAGACTCCGGGGGTGAGGGAACGCGGGGAGATTCCGCCAAAACGGCGGGGAGGTCAATGCTCTTTGGCCGACGGCCGACGTGATGTGTGGAACCCGGAGCAGTACGAAAAATTCCGCGGCGAGCGCGCGGCGCCCTTCCTGGATCTGCTCTCCATGCTCGAGCCGCCGCGGGCGGGCGGGCGCGTGCTCGACCTCGGCTGCGGCACGGGCGAGCTGACGAGGCTGGCGCACGAGCGGCTGGGCGCCCGGGAGACGATCGGCGTCGACAACTCGCCGGCGATGCTCGCGAAGGCTGCCGCCCACGCCGGCGGGGGCCTCTCGTTCGTGAGCTCCGACCTCGCGTCGTTCGGCGAGGGCGGCTTCGACGTCGTGCTCTCGAACGCCGCCATCCACTGGGTCCCGGACCACGAGGCGCTCGTCCCGCGCCTGCTGCGGCTCGCGGCCCCGGGGGGGCAGCTCGCGATCCAGGCGCCGGCGAACGACCACCACGCGTCCCACGCGATCTCGCGCGAGGTGGCGCGGGAGCCGGAGTTCGCGGGCCCCCTCGGCGGGTTCGTGCGCGTGAGCCCCGTGCTCGAGCCGGAGGCGTACGCGCGCATCCTGTTCCGCGCGGGCGTCGCGCGGCAGCGCGTGCGACACGAGGTGTACGCGCACGTGCTCGCCTCGCCCGGGGACGTCGCGGAGTGGCTCCGCGGCACCACGCTCACCGACTACGAGAAGCGGCTCGACGCGCCGACGTTCGCGCGGTTCTTCGAACGCTATCGCGAGCGGCTCCTCGCAGCGCTCCCCGACGAGCGGCCATTCGTGTACACGTTCCGGCGGGTCTTCGTCTGGGCGAGGAGGTGAGGCCGACCTCGACCTCGACCGCGACCCCGACCCCGACCCATGCGCCCTGCCCTCGCCGCCGTCGCCTTCGCGCTCCTCTCCTGCCGGACTCCGACCGCTCCGCAGCCGGCGAAGCCGCCCGCGCAGCCGCCGCGCGCCGCGACGCCCGCGGCCCCCGCGCCGCCGCTCGTCGAGGCGCCGCCGCTGCTGCAGCTGCCCGCGGGCGTGCGGCCGCTGCGGTACGCGCTCGACCTCGAGGTGATCCCCGATCGCGCGGAGGGGTTCCGGGGCACCTGCGCGATCGAGATCGAGCTCGACGCCGCGCGGCCCTACGTCTGGCTGCACGGGCGCGGGCTGCGCGTGTCGTCGGCGGAGGTCGAGGTCCCCGGGGCGGGGATCCTGCCCGCCGCGTTCGCGCAGGTGAACGACGACGGCCTCGCGAAGGTCACGTTCGCGCGGACGATCGGACCCGGGCGCGCCACGCTCCGCTTCGCGTTCGAGGCGAGCTGGGACGGGCGCCTCGTCGGCCTCTACCTCTCGCGCGAGGGCGGCGAGACGTACGCCTCCACCCAGCTCGAGTCCGTCTACGCGCGGCGCGTCTTTCCGTCGTTCGACGAGCCGCGCTTCAAGACGCCCTTCGACGTGACGCTCTCCGTCCCCGCGCACGCCGCCGCCGTGTCGAACGCTCCCGTCGCGTCGGAGGAGCGCGCGGCGGGAGGCCTCCGCACGGTCCGCTTCGCGACGACCGAGCCGCTCCC
>DASSQM010000616.1:0-10561 GCA_035702465.1 Anaeromyxobacter sp.
CTCCTCGGCGGCGGCGACCCCGGCCCGGGCTGCCGGGAAGGACGGCCGGGCCGCGACCCAGGAGCCGTCGTCGAAGGCGGCCGCCGTCGCCGAGGACCCGCACGCAGGGCACGGGCGGTAGCGCCATGATCAAGCGAATCATCCGCTTCTCCGCGGAGAACAAGTACCTGGTCGTCGCCGCGCTCGTCGTCGCGCTCGCGGGCGCGTGGTGGTCGATGCGGAACATCCCGCTCGACGCCCTGCCCGACCTCTCCGACACGCAGGTGATCGTCTACTCGCGGTGGGATCGCAGCCCGGACATCCTCGAGGACCAGGTCACCTACCCCATCACGACCGCGCTCCTCGGCGCGCCGCGCGTCAAGGCGATCCGGGGCTTCTCGGACTTCGGCTTCAGCTACGTGTACGTCATCTTCGAGGACGGCACGGACATGTACTGGGCCCGCACGCGCGTCCTCGAGTACCTGTCCAAGATCACCCCGCAGCTCCCCCAGGACGTGAAGGTGGAGCTCGGGCCGGACGCGTCGAGCGTCGGCTGGGTGTACCAGTACGCGCTCGTCGACCGCACGGGGCAGCACTCGTCCGACGAGCTGCGCTCGTTCCAGGACTGGTTCCTGCGCTACGCCATCCAGAGCGTGCCGGGGGTGTCCGAGGTCGCCACCGTCGGCGGCCAGGTGCGCCAGTACCAGATCACCGTGAACCCGAACGCGCTCGCCGCGTACAAGCTCCCGCTCGACGCGGTCATCAACGCGGTGCGAAAGGGGAACAACGACGTGGGCGGCCGCCTCGTCGAGTTCAGCGGGCGCGAGTACATGGTGCGCGGCCGCGGCTACGTGAAGGGGATCGGCGACCTCGAGAGCCTCGTGCTCCGCTCCGAGGGCGGGACGCCGGTGCTCGTGAAGGACGTCGCCACGGTCTCGCTCGGCCCGGAGCTGCGCCGCGGCGTGGCGGACCTCGACGGCGAGGGAGACGTGGTGGGCGGCATCGTCGTCATGCGCTCGGGCGAGAACGCGCTCAACGTCATCCAGCGCATCGAGGCCAAGCTGAAGGAGCTCAAGCCGTCCTTGCCGAAGGGCGTCGAGGTCGTCACCACCTACGACCGCTCGGAACTCATCGACCGCGCCATCGAGACGGTGAAGTCGAAGCTCGTGGAGGAGATCCTCATCGTCTCCGCCATCATCCTGCTCTTCCTGTGGCACGTGCCCTCGGCCATCGTGCCCATCATCACCATCCCGGTGTCCGTCGCGCTCGCCTTCATCCCCATGTACTTCATGGGCCTCAACGCGAACCTCATGTCGCTCGCCGGCATCGCCATCTCCGTCGGCGTGCTCGTCGACGGCGCCATCGTCGAGGTGGAGAACGCCTACAACAAGATCCACCACTGGCTGAAGGACGGGCGGAAGGGCGACTTCCACAAGGTGCGTCTCGAGGCGCTCCTCGAGGTCGGGCCCGGCGTCTTCTTCTCGCTCCTCGTCATCGCCGTCGCGTTCATGCCGGTGTTCACGCTCGTCGACCAGGAGGGCCGGCTCTTCAAGCCGCTCGCCTACTCGAAGAACCTCGCGATGGCGATCGCGGCGTTCCTCGCCATCACCCTCGACCCGGCCATGCGCATGCTGTTCGCGCGCATCGATCCGTTCCGCTTCCGCCCCCGCTGGCTCTCCTGGCTCGCGACGCGCACGCTCGTCGGCACGTACCACTCCGAGGAGTCGCACCCGATCTCGAAGGTCCTCCACCGCATCTACGAGGGGCCCTGCCGCTTCGTGCTGCGCCACCCGAGGGCGACCATCGCGGCGAGCGTCGCGGTCGTCCTCACCACCGTTCCCGTCTACCTCTCGCTCGGCTCCGAGTTCATGCCGCCGCTCCGCGAGGGCACCATCCTCTACATGCCGTCGGCAGTGGAGCCGGGCATGTCCGTCGCGGAGGCGCAGCGCGCGCTGCAGATCCAGGACAAGATCCTGAAGACCTTCCCCGAGGTGGAGCGCGTCTTCGGCAAGGCGGGCCGCGCGAACACCTCCACCGACCCGGCGCCGTTCACGATGATGGAGACCACCGTCATCCTGAAGCCGGAGTCGGAGTGGCGCGAGAGGCCGCGCTGGTACTCCTCGTGGGCGCCGGAGTGGATGAAGGGCGTCCTGCGGCCCTTCTGGCGCGACCGCATCACGCCGGAGGACCTCGAGAACGAGATGAACCAGAAGCTCCAGCTCCCGGGCATCTCGAACGCCTGGACCATGCCCATCCGCGGCCGCCTCGACATGCTCTCCACCGGCATCCGCACGCCGGTCGGCATCAAGATCAGCGGCGCGGACCTCGCCACCATCGAGCGGCTCGCGAAGGAGACCGAGGCCGTCCTCCAGAGGGTGCCGGGCACGCGCAGCGTCTACGCCGAGCGCGTCGCGGGCGGCTACTTCCTGGACTTCGTCTTGAAGCGCGAGCAGCTCGCCCGCTATGGCCTCACCGTCGACGACGCGAACACCATGGTGATGACCGCGGTCGGCGGCGACAACCAGACGACGACGGTCGAGGGCCGCGAGCGGTACGGCGTGAACGTGCGCTACGCGCGCGACTACCGCGAGGACCTCTCGGCGCTGCGCCGCGTCCTCCTCCCGCTCCCGAGCGGCCAGGGCCAGATCCCGATGGAGGAGATCGCCGACGTCGTGCTCGCCCAGGGCCCGTCGATGATCCGCGACGAGAACGGGCTCCTCACGGGCTACGTCTACGTGGACTTCGACACCTCGAGGATCGACGTCGGCAGCTACGTGACCGAGGCGAAGAAGGCGGTCGCGGGCGGGATGAAGCTCCCCACCGGCTACGGCATGGTGTGGAGCGGCCAGTACGAGAACATGCTGCGCGTGAAGGAGCGGCTCAAGATCATCCTGCCGCTCACGCTCGTCCTCATCTACGCGCTGCTCTACATGAACACGAAGTCGTCGTTCAAGGCGGCGCTCGTGATGGCGGCGGTGCCGTTCTCCGCCGTGGGCGCGGTCTGGCTCCTCTGGGCGCTCGGCTACAACGTCTCCATCGCGGTGTGGGTCGGCCTCATCGCGCTCATGGGCCTCGACGCGGAGACGGGCGTCTTCATGCTCCTCTTCCTCGACCTCTCGCACGACGAGTACAAGGCGAAGGGCATGCTCCGCACCCGGAGCGACCTCGTCGAGGCCATCGTGCACGGCGCGGTGAAGCGCGTGCGGCCGAAGGCGATGACGGTGTTCGCCGCCATGATCGGCCTCCTCCCCATCATGTGGTCGATCGGGACCGGCGCGGACCTCATGAAGCGCATCGCGGCGCCGATGATCGGCGGCCTCGTCACGTCGTTCGCGATGGAGCTGCTCGTGTATCCCGCCGTGTACTTCCTGTGGAAGAAGAAGGAGGTCGCGGACGACGCGCCGGCGCGGGCGATCGCGGCTTGAACCCTCCGGCGCCCTTCGCCTCGTCCGCTCGACCTTCGGCGCCCTTCGCCTCGTCCGCTCCGCCCAGGCGGCGCCCTTCGGCGTCGGATTCGGCGCGGGACGACGATGGCTGTTCGCTTCGCGCGCGTTACCAGAGGCGTTCGAGTGCCGCCGCCCGCAGGGTGAAGGCGGGCGGCGGACGATCGGCCAGCTTCGCGCGCGTCCACTCCGTTCGCTGCGCGCCTCACGACGACGCCGCCGGGCGCCGCCCGGGCTCCGCTCTGCTCGGCTGCGGGCGCCTCTTCACTTCGTCTTCGTCGCGCCGCCTCCCAGCTTCACCTCCACCGCCTCGACGCGCTCGCCGGCCTTCCTGCCGTGCACCACGGCGCGCTCGCCGACCTTCACGTCGCCGGGCCTCGCCGGCTTGCCGCCGCGCAGGAACCGCGTGTCCGGCGTCACGGCGAACGTGACGGGGTGGCCGTCGCGGCCCTTCAGGACGATCTGCTGCGCGTCGACCTTCTCGACCACGCCCAGCGCGCGGTCGGCCTTCTCGTGCCCGAGCGCCGGCGGCGCGGCGAGCGCCGCGACGAGCGCGATGAGCTTCGCTGTCCGATTCATCTCCCCTCCCTCGCGTGTGAATGGGATCCGTGGTCCGGCGCCGCCTTCGGCGCCCCGCCGCCGCGGAGGAACTCCTCCTCGCCCTCCTCCTCCTCGCGCTCCTCGGGCGACTTCGGGTTCAGCGCCTCCATCCGCTCCCTCTCGTCGGCGGTCAGGTCCGGCAGGTGGCGGATGAAGTGGACGAGCTGCCAGCTCCCCTCCGCGCTGCCCTCGCCGCCCCACGCCGGCATGCCCGTGAGGCGAACGCCGTTCTCGATGATGTAGAAGAGCTCGCCGTCCGTGAGGCGCTGCGTCTCGCCGCGGCGCATGTCGGGCGGACGCGGGGAGAGGCCTCGCCCCATCTCCGTCTTGCCGCTCCCGTCGTTCGCGTGGCAGACCGCGCAGTGGTCCGCCCAGTGCGCGAGCCCCGCCGCGATCGCCTGCGGGCCGGTCGGCACCGGGTTCTTCGCGTGGCGGGCGTGGGACGGGATGGCCCAGCTCCGCAGCGTCCGCGCGATGCGCGCCTCGAGCGGCGACGGCGCCGCGCGCGCCGAGATCCCGCCGCGGAGGAGGAGCGCGCCCGCGAGCGCCGCGAGGACGAGGACCGCGAGACCGAGCGCTCCGGCCGCGAGGCACCAGGCCTTCGCCGGGGAGGGCGCCGCCATGGCACGTCGCTAACGGCGCATGCGCCAGCGCGCAAGCGCGGCGCGGCGCACCGCCACGGTGGAAGCCCGGACCCGGAACCTGCCGGGTCCCTCTTCCCCGGTCACTCGAACCGCAGCGCCTCGATCGGATCGAGCCGCGACGCGCGGAGCGCCGGGTAGAAGCCCGCCACCACGCCGGCGAGGCCGGCGAGCAGCACCGTCACGATCATCACCAGGGGCGACAGCATCACCGGCCAGCCGGCCTTCACCGCCATGATCTTCGCGCCGATCGCGCCGACCCCGAGCCCGACGAGGCCGCCGGAGGCGGCGAGCACCACCGCCTCGGTGAGGAACTGGAAGAGCACGTCGCGCCCGCGCGCGCCGATGGCGACGCGGATGCCGATCTCGCGCGTGCGCTCCGTGACGGAGACGAGCATCACGTTCGCGATCCCGATCGCGCCCACCACCAGCGAGATGAGCGCGATCCCGCCGAGGAGGACCGACAACGTCTCCGTCTGCGCGTTCGCGGACGCCTGGATCTCGGCGTAGTTCTTCACGTGGAAGTCGCTCTCCTGCCCCTCGGCGATGCGGTGCCGCTGGCGGAGGAGGGCCGTGACCTCCTTGATGAGCGAGTCGACCTGGGAGGACGCGCGCGCGCCCACGACGAGCTGGCCGACCACCTCGCCCTGCACGCCCTGGATCCGCCGGGCGAGCGTCGCCCAGGGCATGATCACGATGTCGTCCTGGTCCTGGCCGCCCGATCCCTGGCCCTTCCCGACGAGCACGCCGACGACCTTGCACGGGAGCGACTTCACGCGGATGGTCTCGCCGACGGGGTTCGCCTCGCCAAAGAGCCGCTCCCTCACGGTCTGGCCGAGCAGGCAGACCTTCGCGCCGGAGAGCGCCTCCTCGCGTCCGAACCCGTCGCCCGCGGACAGCGGCCACTCGCGCACGTCGAGGTAGCCGCGCGTCGTGCCGATGATCTGCGTGAACCAGTTCGCGTCGCCGTAGACGACCTGCGCGCCGATCTTGTTGAGCGGCGCCGCGGCGAGGACGATGCCGGAGAGGTCGTGCTCGATGGCGCGCGCGTCGTCGAGCGTGAGAGTCTGCGTGCCGCCCACGCCGGTCGAGACGCCCCGCGAGGACATCGCGCCGGGCGACACGTGGATCATGTTCGTGCCGAGCGCCGCCATCTGCTCGGCGACCTTGGCCTTCGCGCCCTCGCCGAGCGCGACCGTCGCGACCACCGCGCCGACCGCGATGATGATGCCCAGGGCCGCGAGCGCGGACCGGAGCGTGTTGCGGCGCACGGCGACGAGCGCGGTGCGGACGGAGGAGAGGACGTTCACGGTGCGACCTCCTGGAGCCGGCCGGCGATGCGCCGGCGCGCGACCGGCTCGTCGGACAGGATGAGCCCGTCCTTGAACGTCACGATGCGCCGCGCGTGCTCGGCCACGTCGAGCTCGTGC
Organism: Anaeromyxobacter sp.; assembly: GCA_035702465.1. Classification (GTDB taxonomy): domain Bacteria; phylum Myxococcota; class Myxococcia; order Myxococcales; family Anaeromyxobacteraceae; genus Anaeromyxobacter. Next base: position 6,094 of record DASSQM010000616.1, read on the forward strand.
GTGACGAGGAGGATCGTGAGCCCCTCGTCGTTGAGCCGCTGGAAGATGGAGATGATCTCGACGCTCGTCGCGGAGTCGAGCGCGCCGGTCGGCTCGTCCGCGAGGAGCAGCGTGGGGCGGTTCACCAGCGCGCGGGCGATGGCGACGCGCTGCTGCTGCCCGCCGGAGAGCTGCGCAGGCGTGTGATCGAGCCGGCTGCCGAGGCCCACCCGCTCGAGCGCCTCGGCTGCGCGGCGGCGCCGCTCGCGCGCCGCGACGCCCTGGTACACCATCGGCAGCTCGACGTTCTCGAGGGCCGTGGTGCGCGCGAGCAGGTTGAACCCCTGGAACACGAAGCCGATCGAGCGGCCGCGGGCGCGCGCGAGCGCGTCGCGAGAGAGCTTGGCCACGTCGAGCCCGTCGAGGAGGTACGTGCCGCTGGTGGGCCGGTCGAGGCAGCCCATCACGTTCATGAAGCTGCTCTTTCCCGAGCCCGACGCGCCCATGATGGCGGCGAACTCGCCCGCGCCGAGCGACAGCGACACGCCGCGCAGCGCGTGCACGGGCACGTCTCCCGTGCGGTAGACCTTCTCGATCCCGGTCGCCCGGATGACGTCGACGGCGGGCGCCGCCTCGGCCGCGACGGCGATGCTAGAACGGGCCACGCTTGCCTCCTGCGCCGGCGGCGATCTCCGCGAGCACCACCTGGTCGCCCTCGGCCACGCCCGACACCACCTCGGTGTAGTGGCCGTCGGAGATGCCGATCTTGAGCGACACCTTCACCGGAACGCCGTCCTGCAGGCGGTAGGCGCTCGCCTTGCGCATGCCCGGCGCGAGGCCGTCGGCGTCGCCGACCTTCGCCGAGGCGAGCTTCACGGGCGACGCGGCTCCGGCCTCGCCCTTGTCCGCCTTGCCGCCGCCCTTCCCCTCGCCGGCGGGGCGGAAGCGCAGCGCCGCGTTCGGGACGCGGAGCGCCTCGCCCCGCTGGTTCGTGACGACCGAGATCGACGCGGTCATGCCCTGGCGCAGCTTGCGTTCGGGGTTCGCGGCCTCGACCACCGCGGCGTAGGTGACCACGTTCTGGACGGTGGTCGGCGCCTGCCGGACCTCGCGGATGCGCCCCTGGAACACCTCGCCCGGGAACGCGTCCACGGTGAAGCGGGCCGTCATCCCGTCCTTCACCTTGCCGACGTCCGCCTCGTCGACGGCGGCGAGCACCTGGATCCGCGAGAGGTCGTTCGCGATGAGGAAGAGCGTGGGGGACTGCAGGCTCGCCGCGACCGTCTGGCCCACCTCCACCGTGCGGGAGATGACGATGCCGTCGATGGGGCTGCGGATCTTGGTGAGCGCGATGTTCGTGACGGCGGTGTCGCGATCGGCCTTCGCCTGGAGCACGCGCGCCTTCGCGGCCTGGAGCCCGGCGGCCGCGCCGTCGCGCGCCGCGATCCCCGCGTCGTTCTCCGCCGAGGCGATGAGCCCCTTCGCGAAGAGCGCCGAGAGCCGCTGCTGGTTCCGCTGCGCGTCCTCGAGGGCGACGCGGGCGCGCTCGACGTCCGCCTGCGCCGCGGCGAGGCCGGCGTCGGCGCGGGCGAGGGCGGCCTCGTAGAGGCGCGCGTCGAGCTCGGCGAGGACCTCGCCCTGCTTCACCTTGCTGTTGAAGTCGGCGTGCAGCCTCGAGAGGGTCCCCGAGATCTGCGTGCCGACGCTGACCGTGACGAGCGCCGAGATCTCGCCCGTCGCGGTGACGACCTCCGAGATCGATCCGCGCGTCACGGGCTCGGTCCGGAACGCGGCCTTCGGCTCCGCCTTGCACGCGCCGAGGACCGCGACGGCAGCGAGGGAGGAGAGGACTGCGAGCTTGCGCATTTCACGTGCCCCTGGCCGGCGGGGCTGGACGTGGGGTCGGCCGCCGGCGCTCGCTGTCGTTGACACGCGTGACCCGGAAACTGGGCCGTCACTCGTCACGCTCTCGATGGGGCGTCCGCGGCTCCTGCTCCTTCGGTTCGCCCCGATCCGGGACGGCGCGATCGCTGTCCCGAACTCACGCGTCCCGGTGTGTGACCTCCACGTGACCGCCGCGTGGCGGCGCGCCCCCGCGATGCCGAACCTCCGCCAGCTCATGGACGAGCCGAACCGGACTCCGGGGCACCTCCCCCGCATCGGGATCGCCGCCGAGCCTCGGTACCTCTCCCAGCCGCAGCCGGCCGGGCTCGTCGGCGCGCTCGTCCGCGCCGGGCTCGATCCGGTCCTGCTCGATCCAGACCACCCTCGCCGGGGCGCGCTCGTCGGCCTCGACCTCGTCGTCGCCCGCGGCCGGAGCGCGGCCCTGCTCGGCATGCTCGGGCGCGCCGAGGCCATCGGCGTCCCGACGCTCAACTCCCGCGCCGCGATCGCGTCGGTCCTCGACAAGGGCGCGATGGCCCGTGAGCTCTCCGCGGCCGGCATCCCCATCCCGCCGACCCGCGTCGCCACGCGCGAGGCAGCCCTGCGCGCGGCGCGCCCCTCCCACTTCCCGCTCGTCGTGAAGCCGGTGTTCGGAGACAACGCCCGCGGCGTCCACGTGGTCCGCAGCCGGGAGGAGCTCGCGGCGCTGCCCTGGGACGAGCGCGTCCAGCTGGTCCAGCGGCTCGTCCGGTCCGACGGGCAGGACCTCAAGCTCTACGGCATCGGCGCCCGGGTGTGGGCGGTGAAGAAGCCCTCGCCCATCGGGCGCGACCCGGGCGGCCCGGCGCGCCTCGTGCCGGCGACGCCGGAGCTCACCTCGCTGGCGCGCCGTTGCGCCCGCGCCTTCGGCCTCGAGCTCTGGGGCGTGGACTGCATCGAGACCGCGCGCGGCCCCGTGGTCATCGAGGTGAACGACTTCCCCAACTACACGGCGATCGAGGGCGCCGACGACCACCTCGCACGCCACGCGATCGGACGCGCCCTGGCGCTCCGCCTGAGGCGGGCGTCGTGAGGATCGGCATCCTCATGGCCCGGCAGCGCTCCACGCGGAAGAGCCCGCTCATGCCGGAGGTGCTCCGGCTGCTCCGCGAGTGGGGCGCCACGGTCGACCTCATCTGTCCGGACGATCGCTGCACCGAGCTCGGGAGCCTGCGGGTGGAGCACGACCTCTACGTGCTGCGGTCCGAGACGGAGTTGGCGCACAGCGTCGCCGGCGCCCTGCACGCGGTGGGCGCGCCCATCCTGAACCCGTGGCCCGTGGCGGCGATGATGAAGGACAAGATCGCGGCGCTGCGCAGGCTCGCGGCGGCGGGCGTGCCCGTGCCGGAGACGCACGTCACCTCGTCGCCGCAGACCCTCGCGCCGCTCCTCGAGAGCGGCCCCCTCGTCGTGAAGCCGCACCGCGGCTCGAAGCGCGGCGTCCGCGTCATCTGCGAGCCGGACGAGCTCGAGGACCTGGGCGGAGGCCCCATCCTGGCGCAGCGGTACCAGCGACCGGACGGACCCGATCGGAAGATCTACTGCATCGGCGGGCAGCTCTTCGGCGTGCTGCGGCGCTACCCCGCCCTCACCTACCGCGAGAAGTGCGGCGAGCCCTTCTCGATCGCACCCGAGCTGCGGGACGTCGCGCTGCGCTGCGGCGCGGCGTTCGGCGTCGAGCTGTTCGGCATCGACGTCGTGATGAGCGGCGGAAAGCCGTACGTCGTCGACATCCAGAGCTTCCCCGGCTTCAAGGGCGTGCCGGACGCCGCGCTGCGGCTCGCGGACTACGTCTATGCCACGGCGCAGCGCGTGATCGCCGGCGAGAGCCTCGCCGTGCTCCCGGCGCTCCCAGCTCCCGCCGACAAGAAGAAGGTTTCGGCCTAGCCGCCCCTCGCACGTCGTCGCCACGCCGACCCCCCGGTGGGGCCGGCGGCGGCGGCGGCGCGCGGCACCTCCCCCCCGTGCTCCATCACCCGAGGTGGAGGCCCCGATCTGGATGCCGATCGAGGTGTCCCGAACACACGGGGCTCGGTGTGTGACAACGACGTGACGCGAAACGCAACACCCTCTCGATGTGAAAACGGTGAGCGCATGAAGGCTGTCATCCTGGGCCCCGGTCGCATCGGCTGCGGTTTCGTCGGGCACCTGCTGCACGAGTCCGGGTACGACCTCGTCTTCGCCGGGCGCGGCGCGGTCATCGAGCACCTGTCGCGCGTGGGGCGCTACGTCGTGCGGCTCACCGACGGCCGCCGCGCCGTGGACACGGCGGTGGACGGCGTGCGAGCCATCGACGTAGCCGACCTCGAGGCGCTCGCCGCGGAGATCGCGGACGCCGACCTCGTCGCGGTCTCCGTGGGTCCGCAGAACCTCGCCGCGATCGCGCCGCTCCTCGCGGCCGGGCTCTCGCGCCGCGCGTCGCCGGTGAACGTCATCGCCTTCGAGAACTGCAGCGACCCGGGCGGCTGCCTGCGCGAGGCGGTGCTCCGGGCCGCGCCCGCGCTGCGCGACGCCGGCCACGGCTTCTCCGGCGGGCTCGTGAGCCGGATCGTGACGCGCCGCATCG
>DASSQM010000617.1:0-3327 GCA_035702465.1 Anaeromyxobacter sp.
AACCCGCACCAGGAGGGCTGCGGGTACCCGTCGAAGGACCTCGCGGCGGTCGGCGTCGCGTTCGCGCTCGCGATGGCGCTCCGGCGCGCGCTCCGGGAGCGGGGCCGCTTCGGCGCCGTGCGGCCCGAGCCGAACCTGAAGGACGCGCTCGACCTCGTCGCGCTCGGGACCGTCGCCGACGTGGTCCCCCTCGTGGGCGCGAACCGCATCCTCGTGCGCTGGGGGCTCGCCGCGCTCGCCGGGAGCCGGCGGCCCGGCGTGCGCGCCCTGAAGCGCGTCGCCGGCGTCGCCGACGGCGCTCCCGTCACCGCCGGGCAGGTCGGCTTCCGGCTGGCGCCGCGCATCAACGCCGCGGGCCGGCTCGACGACGCCGGCCGCGGCGTGCGGCTCCTGCTCTCGGACGATCCGGCCGAGGCCGCGGCGCTCGCGGACGAGCTCGACCGCGAGAACCAGGCGCGCCAGGAGATCGAGCGGCGCATCCTCGCGGAGGCCACCGAGGACGCGGCGGCGCGGGTGCGCGCCGGCGCCCGTGGCCTCGTCCTCGCGCGCGAGGGCTGGCACGCGGGCGTGGTGGGCATCGTCGCGTCGCGCATCGCGGAGCGGTTCCACCGTCCGGCGGTGCTCGTCGCGCTCGGGGAAGGCGCGGGGAAGGGGAGCGGGCGGTCCGTCGAGGGGTTCCACCTCTACGACGCGCTCGCCGCGTGCGCGCCGCACCTGGCGCGCTTCGGCGGCCACCGCCACGCCGCGGGCGTGACCGTCGAGCGCGATCGCCTCGGCGCGTTCTCGGCGGCGTTCGAGGCGCACGCGGCCGAGCGCCTCAGCGACGAGGACCTCGTCCCGCGCTGCCGCATCGACGGCTGGGTGGGCGAGGACGACGTCACGGACCGTGCGGCGGAGGATCTCGCGCGCCTCGGGCCGTTCGGCGCCGGCCACCCCGAGCCGGTGTTCGCGCTGCGCGGCGCAGCGGCGCGGGCGCGGACCGTGGGGGCGGGCGGCGCCCACCTCAAGCTCGCGCTCGGCGGCCTCGACGCGATCGGCTTCGGGATGGGCGACCGGCTGCCCGCGTGCGCGGGCGCGCTCGAGGCCGCGTTCTCGATCGGCTTCGACGAGTGGGACGGGAGGAGGCGGCTGCAGCTCAGGCTGCGCGACGTCCGGCCTGCGTCGTAGGGCCCCTACGCGACGCCCCACCGCGCCTTCTTCTCGAAGAGCGCCCCCATCTTCGCGAGCTCGTCGACGTGGATGCGCTCGGCCTGGTGCTCGAAGCGCCTGCGGCACGCGGGGGAGCAGAAGAAGTACGTGCGGCGCTTGTAGTCGAACGACTCCGCCCCGTCCTCCGCCACGGACCTGCCGCACACCGGATCGATCGAGACCCCCGTCACTCCGCTGCTGCCCCTGTCGCTGTCCATGCGAAGGCCTCCTCTCGTCCTTTTCGACGATGGCCACGGGCTCGGCAGCGCGCCCTTCCCCCGGCGAGGGAGAACCGCTCCGGGTGGGGCATTCCTAGCCTTGACGCCTGAGGTTTCGGAGTGTTAGCTGCCTGTTCCCTCGCTTTCGGAGGAACGCCTCTTGCCCCGCTTCATCACGGAAACCAAGCGCACGCACTCGTGCGGCGAGCTCACCAGGGCCGACGTCGGCAAGGAGGTCGTCCTCTTCGGGTGGGTGAACAACCGGCGCGACCACGGCGGCGCCGTGTTCATCGACCTGCGCGACCGCGCGGGCGTGACCCAGGTCGTGTTCGAGGAGGACGTGCGGCCCGAGGTGCACGACCTCGCCGGGCAGCTCCGCCTGGAGTTCTGCGTGGGGATCCGCGGCAAGGTCGTCTCGCGCGGCGGCAACGTGAACCCGAAGCTCAGGACGGGCGAGATCGAGGTCCACGCGAGCGAGCTCGAGATCTTCAACCGCTCGGAGCCCGTGCCGTTCCAGATCGAGGACCGCACCGAGACGTCGGAGGAGAAGCGGCTCCAGTACCGCTACCTCGACCTGCGCCGCGCGCCGCTCCAGAGGTCCCTCATCACCCGCGCGAAGGTGCACCACCTCACCCGCAACTACTTCACGGAGAGCGGCTTCCTCGAGCTCGAGACGCCGTTCATGGGCAAGTACACGCCGGGCGGCGCGCGCAACTTCCTCGTGCCGTCGCGCCTCAACCCCGGGAAGTTCTACGCGCTCGCCGAGAGCCCGCAGCTCTACAAGCAGCTCTTCATGGTGGCGGGCTTCGACCGCTACTTCCAGATCGTGCGCTGCTTCCGCGACGAGGACCTGCGCCTCGACCGCCAGCCCGAGTTCACCCAGATCGACGTCGAGATGAGCTTCGTCGAGCAGAACGACGTCTTCGACGTGATCGAGGGGCTCGTCGTGAGGCTGTGGAAGGAGGTGCTCGGGGTCGAGCTCCCGCGGCCGTTCCTCCGCATGCCGTTCGACGAGTCGATGGCGAAGTACGGGAACGACAAGCCCGACCTGCGGTTCGACATGCCGCACGTCGTCCTCACCGACCTCGTGAGGCAGCACGAGGGCGGCGGCGTGCCGCTCCTCGGCGAGGCGGTGAAGGCGAAGGGCATCGTGAAGGCGATGCGCGTGCCCGCGTCGGCGAACTTCTCGCGCACGGAGATCGACAAGCTCGAGGAGTACGTGCGCGGCATGGGCGCGAAGGGCCTCGCGCGCGCCAAGATCGCCGAGGGCGGCGAGTGGACGCAGTCGCCGTTCGCGAAGACCATCACGCCCGCGCTGCGCAAGGCCGTGAACGAGGCGACCGGCGCCCAGCCCGGCGACCTCCTCCTCTTCCAGTTCGGGAAGGAGTCGGTGGTCCACACGGTGATGGCGAACCTGCGCGTCCACCTGGCGAAGCGCATGGGGCTCATCCCCGAGTACGGTCACGGCGGGCAGTGGCGGTTCCTCTGGGTCGTCGACCCGCCGCTCTTCGAGTACGACGAGGAGCACGGGCAGTGGGCGGCGGCGCACCACGCGTTCACGCGCCCGCGCGATCAGGACCTGGCGTACATCGAGACCGACCCGGGCCGCGTCTACTGCTGGCGCTACGACCTCGTGCTGAACGGCTTCGAGATCGGCGGGGGCTCGATCCGCCTCCACGACCCCGAGGTGCAGCGCCGCGTGTTCAAGGCCATGGGCATCTCCGACGAGGAGGCGAAGAGCAAGTTCGGCTTCCTCCTCGACGCCCTCAAGATGGGCGCCCCCCCGCACGGCGGGATCGCGCTCGGCATGGACCGCCTCTGCATGCTCCTCACCGGCGCCGAGTCGCTCCGCGACGTCATCGCCTGGCCGAAGACGCAGAAGGGCACGGACCTCATGACCGGCGCGCCGAGCGAGGTCGAC
>DASSQM010000618.1:0-2221 GCA_035702465.1 Anaeromyxobacter sp.
GTAGTCCTCCATGGCCGGGTAGAGCGCCTCCTCGACCGCGGGTGAGAGGCGGTGGATCTCGTCGATGAAGAGGATGTCGCGCGGCGCGAGCGCCGTGAGGAGGCCGGCGAGATCGCCCTTCTTCACGAGCGCGGGGCCGCTCGTCACGTGGAGCGTGACCTGGAGCTCGCGCGCGAGGATGTGCGCGAGCGACGTCTTGCCCAGGCCCGGAGGGCCGGACAGGAGGACGTGGTCGAGCGCATCCCCGCGCCCGCGCGCGGCCTTCGCGTACACCCGCAGGTTCTCGACGATCTTCTCCTGCCCGACGTACTCTTCGAAGCTGGCGGGCCGGAGCGACTGCTCGAGGCGCTCGTCGCCCTCCTGCGCCTTCGGCGACACGTCGCGGACGGGCTTCACGCTCATGGCCCGGCGACGCTAACACGCGGGCACGACGCTGCGCGCTGCTCGACGTCTGCGCCGACACGTCGCCGTGCCGCGGGCAGAAATTCGTCTGCTCGGCCGCCGGCAGGACGGTGTCCTGCACGCCGGAGCCGCCGGCGGCGTCCGCCGCCAGGGAGCCTCCGCTACGCGGGAGCGCCGCCGGGAGCGGCGCCGACCCGCTCCCCCGCGCCGCGCGAGCGGCCGGTGAGCGACAGCGCGAACACGAGGACCGCCACGATCCCGTCGTTCCAGCGCGTCGCCGCGGTGACGTGCGGCAGGATCCAGACCGAGGCGAGGAGCCAGGCCGCGAGCGCGGTGTTCGCGTACCGGAGCACGGGCGCCGCGCGGGCCACGAGGGCCACCGCCACGAAGAGCACCCCGATCGCCCAGGCGTTCACGCGCTGCGCGTCCGCGTGGTCCCAGAGGAACCCCGAGAGGAACAGCCACACGCCCAGGAGGGCGACGAGGACCCGGGCGGGGTGGGCCCGGACGACGGGCTCCTGGTCCGGGATCGGTCTCCGGCGCCGTGTCGCGGGGATCGCAGGCGGGGGTCGCCACGCCGGGATCGCCGTGGGGGGTCGCGCCTCTGCGTACGGCATCGAATGCTCCTTTGCGGCCAGAACGTTTGTGTATCAACTAACTGCGGGGCGCGGCGCGCGCCACCTCGCCCGTGGCGGCGCCCCTTCGCGGTGCGCAGCGTGTAGGCATGGCCGGAGCGATCGACATCCCCGGGCCGACGCGCGTCGGCTCGGGTGCCCGCGTCGCGAACGTGGCGCTCGGCGCCTGGCTCGTCGCGTCCCCGTTCCTCTGGAGGCACTGGAGCAACGAGGCGTTCGACGCGCTGACGGTCGGGCTGCTCGTCCTCACGTTCGCGCTGGCGAGCTGGTGGACGCCCGGCCTGCGGTTCCTGAACCTGGTCTTCGCCGGGTTCCTCCTCGTCGACGCGACCTGCTTCAGCCACGCGCTCGCGATCACCCAGGCGAACCACCTCCTCGTCGGTCTCGCGATCGCCGGGCTGTCGCTCGTGCCGAGCGCGCCGCGGTGGTACCTGCCCCGGATGCCGCGCACCGCCTGAAGCGGCGCCGCTCAGCCCCGCAGCCGCTTGAGCGCGTCGCGCAGGAGCGCGTCGAGCTTCTGGCCCTCCGCCGTCTCGCGCATCGCGTCGACGGCGCCGTCCGCCTGGGCGGGCCGGTAGCCGAGCCCGAGGAGCGCGGCGCGGAGCTGCTCGAGCACGTCGCCGTCCGCGCGGCGCGCCTCGGCGGGCGCGGCGGCGCGCGCGAGCACCGCGAGCTTCTCCCTGAGCTCGACGACGAGCCGCTCCGCGGTCTTTTTGCCGACGCCGGGCACCTTGGTGAGCCGCACGACGTCTCCCTCCGCGACCGCGCGGGCGAGGTCGCGCGCCTCGATGCCGGACAGGATGTTCTGCGCGGCGCGCGGCCCGACGCCCTTCACGTCGATGAGCGCGCGGAAGACCGCCTCCTCGTCCTCCGTCGCGAAGCCGAAGAGGTCGATCGCGTCCTGCCGCACGTTCGTGTACGTGCGGAGCGTCGCCTTGCCGCCCGGGGGCGGGAGCGCCGCCAGCGACACGGCGGAGAGGTGGACGAGGTACCCCACCCCGCCCACCTCGACGATGGCGTGGGCGTCGCCCTTCTCGGCGACGACGCCGGAGAGGCGCGCGATCACGGCGCGCTCCGGTGCTCGCGGCGGGCGGGGCGGAGCCGTCCCGCGGCGCTGGCGCCGGCGCGGCGGGCCGGGCCGGCCGGGGCGGCCAGGAGGCGGCGCGCCAGGTGGCAGACCGCCA
>DASSQM010000619.1:0-3677 GCA_035702465.1 Anaeromyxobacter sp.
CCCCCGCACGGCGGGATCGCGCTCGGCATGGACCGCCTCTGCATGCTCCTCACCGGCGCCGAGTCGCTCCGCGACGTCATCGCCTGGCCGAAGACGCAGAAGGGCACGGACCTCATGACCGGCGCGCCGAGCGAGGTCGACGCACGGCAGCTGCGGGACCTCTACGTGAAGACGACGGTGGAGCCGGGGAAGTAGACCGTCCGTCGCCGCCCCGGTCGGGGTCGCGGTCGACCTCGCGGTCGGCGTCGCGGTCGGGGTCGGCGGTCGCGGTCGCGGTCGGCGTCGCCGGTCGGGGTCGGCCAACCCCTCGACCCGCCACGCAAATCCCGGAACCCGCGCGACCATGTCACATCGCCCCGGGCTCCTGGCCCCTCCCCCTCGACAGGGAGGAACGCCATGACCCCGACCACCCCCATCTCCTTCGCCGCCCGCCGCACCCCCACCCCGTTCGCCTCCGCGCGGGCCTCGAACGACCGCGGCCTCGCCGCGTTCGCCGCAGCGCTGCTCATCGCGTTCGCGCTCTCCGCCGGCGCGTTCCTGCCGAAGCTGGAGGCCCCGGCGGCCGGTGCCGCGGCGCCCGCCGGCGCCTACGCCTCCGCGCCCGCCGCGGACGCGAAGCGCGGGTAGCCGGAAATTCGGTCCGGCCGCGGCACGTCTCGCGAAGCGAATCGTGCCCGGCCGCTCCCTCACCGGCTACGCCGTGCGAGCTCCCACCGCAGTCCGCGCGGCTCCGCCTCAGGCGTGCGTCGCGCCCTCGCTCGCGACGCCGGTGCCGACCGGGCACGAGACACCGGTGCCGCCCAGGCCGCAGTAGCCCTCCGGGTTCTTCGCGAGGTACTGCTGGTGGTAGTCCTCGGCGTAGTAGAAGGGCGGCGCCTCCCGGATCTCCGTCGTGATGGGCCCGAAGCCGCGGGCCGCGAGCGCGCGGGCGTACGCGTCGCGGGACGCCTCGGCCGCGCGCCGCTGCGCCTCCGAGTGCGCGTAGATCGCGGAGCGGTACTGCGTCCCGGCGTCGTTCCCCTGGCGCATCCCCTGCGTCGGATCGTGCGACTCCCAGAACGTGCGCAGGAGGTCGTCGTACGCGACGCGGCGCGGGTCGAACACCACGCGGACCACCTCCGCGTGCCCGGTCCTGCCCGTGCACACCTCACGGTACGTCGGGTTCGGCGTGAGCCCGCCCTGGTAGCCGACGGCCGTCGCGTACACGCCGGGGAGCTTCCAGAACGCCTTCTCCGCGCCCCAGAAGCAGCCCAGGCCGAAGTCCGCGACGTCGTGCCCGTCCGGGAACGGCGCGACGATGCGGTTGCCCGACACGAAGTGGCGCTCGGGGACGGGCATCGGCTCCTGCCGGCCGGGCAGCGCCTCGGCGGCGGTGGGCAGGCGGAGCGGCTTCGAGCCGAACATGGTGCGTCCTCCTTCTCGGGGACAGGGGATCTAACGCGTCGCCGCGCCGCTCGCCGCGCGCGGTCGCCGGTCGCGTCCCCGGACCGCGGGGCGACGAAAGCACCGACGCGGCGCGGTCGCGCGCGACGCCCCGGCCCGGTTCGCCGTCACTCGGAGAGTGCCTCGCCACCCGGTCGGCCGGCCCCTGCGCACCGCGCGATTCCAGGCCGCAAATCGCGCGGTGTACCGGACGGATGCGACTGCCGGCGCGACCTGCGGCGGAGGCGGTTGCGCGCGCCAACCGCGCGAGACGACGCGATCCGGACGCTGGCGCGCCGGTCGCTCCTCGCATGCGGGCATGAACGCGCCGCGGCTCCTCCTCCTCGCCAGCTCGTTGACGCTCCTCGGAATCGCCCCCGCGCGGACGGCCGCGGCTGTCCTCTCCTCCGAGGACACCTGCCTCCTGCGCTGGGCGCGCCGCTCGACCACGCCGGCCACGAAGTGCCTCACCTGCCACGACGGCTCCGCGGCCCGCCCCATCGATCACCTCTCGAACGGGAGCCACCCCGTGGGCGTGTCGTACGACGCGGCGTCCGTTCGCGTCCCGCTCCTCAGGCCGCGCGCGGCGCTCCCGGCGCAGGTCGTCCTCGTCGACGGCGAGGTCGCCTGCACGTCGTGCCACGACTGGAGATCGCAGACGCCGCACCGCGTGGCGCTCTCCGTCGGCGAGCTCTGCACGGCCTGCCACGGGCAATGAGGTCCCGGCCGGGCGCGCCGCCGCGCGGCCCGCTCGTTTTTGGCGCAACGCCGGCGGAGGCGGGCTACGCTGCGGCGGGGCGCAAGGCGTGGACCTCGACGTCATCATCCTCGGCGGCGGCGTGAACGGTGCGGGCGTCGCGCGGGACTGCGCCATGCGCGGCCTGCGGGTGCTGCTGCTCGAGAAGGCGGACTTCGGCGTCGGCGCCTCCGGCAACAGCTCGGGGATGATCCACGGCGGCATCCGCTACATGCTCACCGACCGCAAGGTCACCGCGCTCTCCTGCCGCGACTCCGGGTACATCCAGCGGATCGCGCCGCACCTCCTCTTCCGCATCCCGTTCCTCATGCCGTTCGCGACGCGGAAGGACGGCGTCACGCTGCGCGACCGCGCGGAGTGGTACGCGGCCGAGGTGTACGTCGGCACGTACGACCTGTACCAGCCGCTGAAGCGCGGGAAGCCGTCCGCGCGCCTGCGGCCCGAGGAGCTCTACGCGCTCGAGCCGGCGCTCCGCCCCGGCCTCGCCGGCGCGGTGTCGCTCGACGAGTGGGGCATCGACGCGTTCCGCCTGTGCGCGCTGAACGCGCTCGACGCGCGCGCCCGCGGCGCCGACGTCCGTACGTGGACCGAGGCGCGCGAGGTGCTGCGCGAGGGCGGGAAGGTCCGCGGCGTCCGCTTCCGCGACCTCCTCACGGGCGAGGAGGGCGAGGCCCGGGCCCCCGTCGTCTTCAACGCCACGGGCGCGTGGTCGCCCGCGATCGGGCGCCGGACCGGCGTCCCGGTGCCGATGCGGCCGGGGAAGGGCGTGCACCTCACGCTCGACCGCCGCGCGTCGAACTACGGCGTCATCTGCTCGGCGGTCGACGGGCGGCAGATGTTCGTCATGCCGCACGAGAACGAGACCATCGTCGGCACGACGGACGACGACTACTACGGCGACCCGGACGACCTCGAGGCGACGAACGACGAGATCGAGTACCTGCTCGAGGGCGCCTCGTCGCTGCTGCCGCGGATCCGGGAGGCCCGCATCACGCGCGCCTGGTGCGGGCTGCGCACGACGATCTACGCGTACGGCCCGAACGAGGACGCGCTCTCGCGCGAGCACCAGCTCCACGACGGCGCGGCGCACGGCGCGGCCGGGCTCCTGTCGCTCGTCGGCGGGAAGCTCGCGTCGTACCGCGCCCAGGCCGAGGAGGCGACGGATCGGATCCTCGGGCTCCTCGGGCGGTCGCCCGTGGCGTGCCGGACGCACGAGGTGCCGCTGCCCGGCGGCGACGAGGTGCCGGACCCGGCGGCGCTCGCCCGGGAGTGGCCGGTCGCCGCGCCCGTGGCGGCGCGGCTCGTCTACCGCCACGGGAGCCGCGCGCGCGAGGTGCTCCGGCTCGTCCGGGACGACCCGCGGCTCGGGCTCGTGCTGTGCCGGGACGAGGGGATCCTCGCGGCCGAGGTGGTGTGGTGCGCGCGGAACGAGCTCGTGCGGCGGCTTCAAGACTTGCGGCGGCGGTGCCGCGTGGCGGTCGGCGCGTGCGGCGGCGTC
>DASSQM010000620.1:0-2297 GCA_035702465.1 Anaeromyxobacter sp.
CGCGTTGGTCGTCCGAGGCGCCGGTACCATCCAGCCCCGGCGCAGAGGGAGACCACACATGAGCACCCGGAACCCGACGCCGACCGCGACCCCGACCGCGACCCCGACCTCGACCGCGACCCCGACCCCGACCGCGACCCCGACGACGACCGCCGCCGCGACCTCGACCCTGACCCCGACCGCGACCCCGGCGCCGCTGCTCACTTCCCCGGAGTCTCCCCGATCGCCCTCCGCTGCTCCTCCTCCGCGGCGACGGGCGGCAGGATCTGCTCCGGCGAGTACGCCACCCCGTCCTTCACGACGGAGGCGATGCGCGACAGGTTCCGCACGTCGGCGAGCGGGTCGGCGTCGAGCACCACCAGGTCCGCGAGCTTCCCGGCCTCGACGCTGCCGAGGTCGCGCTCCCTCCCGAACGCGCGCGCGGCGTCGAGCGTCGCGGCGCGGAGCGCCTGCGCAGGCGTCAGGCCGGCCTGCACGTACAGCTCGAGCTCCCGGAAGATCGCCGGCCCGTGGAACGTGCCGATGTTGCCGGCGTCGGTGCCGGCGACGACGAGGACGCCCGCGTCCTCCGCCTTCTTCGCGTTCGCGAGCGCCACGGGGAGCCGCGCCTCCATCCGCTGCGCGATGAGGGCCGCGCGCTCCGCCGGCAGCGGAGGCGGATCGACGACGGTCGCGACGAACGCGGGGTCGGCGATGGCGCGCTCCGCCGGGGAGAGCTGCACGCGGCGCCCGAACGCCCGGGCGTAGCCCTCCAGCACGACGAGCGTGGTGATGTACGGGATGCGGCGCTCGCGCAGGAGCGCCAGGAGCGAGTCGTCGAGCGGCGCGTCGTCCACGCTGTGCACGAGCACGTCCGCGCCGGCCTCGACCGCCGTCCGCGCGGTCTCGAGCTGGGTCGCGTGGACCGCCACCCGGAGCCCGTGCGCGTGGGCTTCCTCGATGGCGGCCCTTCCGACCGGGAGCCAGTCCGTCGCCTTCCCGTCCGGGAGCAGGACCCACCACAGCTTCACGAGATCCACGTGCCGCGCCGCCTGGTCGCGGACGATGGCGCGCGCGCTCTCGGGATCCTTCACCTCGACGATGGGGCCGTCCCCGTCGACCTCGAGCTGCGGACGCGACACCGAGGCGAGGAGCTGGCCCGCCACCATCGTGCGCGGCGCCAGCGCGGCGCGGTTCGCGCGCTCGCGCACCGCGAAGTTCGTCATCGGGCCTCCCATGTCCACGACGGAGGTGACCCCGCTCCGGAGGTAACGAGCGAGCGTGCGATCGAGGTGCGCCGCGATGGCGGCGCGCTCCTGCGCGTAGGGCACGCGCGAGGTGAGGTCGACGAAATCGGGCCGCGTGTAGATGTCGCCCGACTGGTGGAAGTGGACGTGCGCGTCGAAGAGTCCGGGCACGATCCACGCGTCCGGACCACCGACCGCGCGCGCGCCGGACGGGACCCGGATCTCCGACGCCGGGCCCACCCTCGCGATCCGGTTCCCCTCGACGAGCACCGCCGCGTCTCGGAGCACGCTGCCGTCCGGGCGCACGACGTGGCCGCGGACGACGAGCGCACCGCCGGGCGCACCGGGCGCGCCGACGTGGGCGCCGCCGGTCCGGCACCCGGCGGCGAGCAGGGCGGCGGCGACGGCGATGGAGAGCGCGAGGCGCATGAGGGCTCCCGCGGGGCCCTAACCGCGCGGGCGCGGCGGGGCGAGGCCCGCGGGGGAGCCGGGCGTCGCGGGCGGCCAGGCGCTCCCGCCGCTGCGGCGGCGCTCACGAGGCCTGGGCGTCGCCCGGCCCCGAGCCGTCCAGTCGCCGGACGCTGCGCGGCCGAGAGGCGACGATGCGGGCCACGTGGTCGAGCCAGGCCGGGGGCACCTCGCGCGGGTGCCTCACGAGCCGGAGCATCCGCTCCGCGGCGCCGAACCGGGCCTCGCGCAGCTCGACGCGGACCCCGATCCCCTCGAGGCCGCAGGGCAGGAGCGCGTCCGCGGTGTTCACGAAACGTGAAACAGCCTGGCGCGGGACGAGCTGGAGGCGGTACCCCATGCCCGCGAGCTCGCGCTGGAGCGTCGCCACCGCGTCGGCGCCGAGGCACGCGGGACGGTCGAACGCCGCGGAGAGGTCGTACGCGAGGAGCTTCCCCGGCAGCATCGCGTGCACCGCCTCGGAGAACCGGCGGGCCTCGTCCAGGTCGGGGCCGGAGGCCTCGAACGACAGCACGTCGGCGTACGGCGCGAACGCGATCGCGCGCGAGGCAGCGTGCTCCGTCGGCGCGTGCGTCCGCGCGACGAGGAGCGCGGGGGCGCCGA
>DASSQM010000621.1:0-8302 GCA_035702465.1 Anaeromyxobacter sp.
AGCTGCTCGACGATCCGTCGCCCGAGGTGCGGAAGCAGGCGCATCAGTCGCTCGTCGCGCTCGCGGGGAGGGACGTGGGGGGCAGCGGGGCGGGCGCGGCGGAGAGGTGGAGGAAGCACTTCAGGCGGTGAGCGAGGTCGACCGCGACCGCGACCGCGACCCCGACCCCGACCGCGACCCCGACCGCAACCGCGACCCCGACCCCGACCGACCGCGACCTCGGCCCCGGTAGCTTCCGGGCGCTCACGGCGTTCACGGGGATGTCGAAGAGGGGCGCCCCTCGACCGCTACCCCGCGGGGCTTGCCTGTCGGCGCCGTACGTGATATCGAGAATCGTTATCAGGATGCACGATCCCGGCGACGAACACGGAAGCGGCAGCCCCGGCGGGGCGGGCGGGGGGACCTCGTCCCCCGTCGAGGTGCTCGGCGCGTACATCGCGGGCCGCGGGCTCAAGCACTCGCGCCAGCGCGACCGGATCGCCCAGACCTTCCTCTCCATGGGCGGGCACGTGAGCGTCGAGGAGGTCGTCGAGCGCGTGCGCCGCGTCGACCCGCGCATCTCGGTCGCGACCGTGTACCGCACGATGAAGCTGCTCGCCGAGTGCGGGCTCGCGGTCCAGCGCCAGTTCGGCGGGGGGCAGACCCGCTACGAGGCGGCCGCCGGCCGCGCGCACCACGACCACCTCATCTGCACGTCCTGCGGCGAGATCGTCGAGTTCTCGAACGAGAAGATCGAGATCCTCCAGGCGCTCGTCGCGCGTCGCCACGGCTTCGAGGTGGAGAACCACAAGCTCGAGCTGTACGGCCGCTGCGCCCGCTGCCGCGGCGAGAAGCGGGCCGACCGGGAGAAGGAGGCGACGCCGTGACCCCCCCTGCGCCGGCCACGGCGTCCCACGGCCCCGAGCTCGACCGCAAGGAGGTCGTCGCCGCCAGCAAGGCCGTCATCCTCGTCGGCAACCCGAACGTCGGAAAGAGCGCGATGTTCGGCGCGCTCACCGGCAAGTACGTCACCGTCTCGAACTACCCGGGCACCACCGTCGAGGTGACGCGCGGCTCGGCGACGTTCGAGGGCCACCCCTGGCACGTGATGGACACGCCGGGAACGAACAACCTGCTCCCCATGTCGGAGGACGAGCAGGTCACCCGCGACATCCTCCTGTCCGAGCGCGGGTACGTCGCCCTCCAGGTCTGCGACGCGAAGAACCTCCGGCGCGGGCTCCTCCTCTCGGCCCAGCTCGCGGAGGCGGAGATCCCGTTCGTCCTCGCGCTCAACATGGCCGACGAGGCGGCGAGCCGCGGCATCGTCATCGACGGCGAGCGGCTCGCGCGCGATCTCGGCGTCGACGTCGTCCCGACGGTGGCGGTCGAGCGGAAGGGGCTCGGCGCCCTCCAGGCGCGCCTCGGGCAGGCGCGCAGCTCCGGGTTCCGCGTCCGCTACGACGCGCACATCGAGGCTGCCGTCGCCGAGCTCGAGCCGCTCATGCCGCGGGGCGGCGTGGGCAAGCGCGCGCTCGCGGTCATGGCGCTCGCCGGCGACGAGTCGCTCCGGGCCTTCCTCGCCGGCCACCTGTCGCAGGACGCGCTCGCGCGCCTCGAGGAGGTCCGCCGCCGCGTCGCCGCGCGTTATCCCGAGTCGCTGCGGTTCGTGATCGCGCGGCAGCGGCTCCACGCCATCGAGCGCCTGCACGAGGCGGCGGTCACGCGCGGCGCCGGCCCGTCGGCCGCGAGCGGCTTCGCGCGCAGGCTCGGCTCGTGGTCGACGCACCCGCTCTGGGGCATCCCGGTGCTCGCCGTCGTCCTCTTCGTCGCCTACGAGTTCGTGGGCGTGTTCGGCGCGAAGACCGCGGTGGACTTCCTCGAGAACCGGGTGTTCGCCGAGTGGCTCGTGCCCGGGGCCGAGAAGCTCGTGCGCTTCCTCGTCCCGTGGGGCGGCGTGCAGTCGTTCCTCGTCGGCCCCGCCGGCGTGCCGCGCCTCGAGCACGGCGGGTTCCTCATCGGGAAGTACGGGCTCCTCTCGATGGGCCTCTCGTACGGCATCGCCATCGTCCTCCCCATCGTCACGACGTTCTTCATCGCCTTCAGCTTCCTCGAGGACTCGGGCTACCTGCCGCGCCTCGCGGTGATGGTGAACAAGCTCTTCAAGCGCATGGGCCTGAACGGCAAGGCCGTGCTGCCCATGGTGCTCGGCCTCGGCTGCGACACCATGGCGACCATGACCGCCCGGATCATGGAGACGCGGAAGGAGCGGGTGATCGTGACGCTCCTCCTCGCGCTGGCGGTGCCGTGCAGCGCGCAGATCGCCGTCATCCTCGCCATGGCGAGCGGGCTGTCGGTCGCCGCGAACCTCTGGTTCGTCGGCACGCTGGTCGTGGTGATCTTCCTCATCGGCTGGCTCGCCGCGAAGGTGCTGCCGGGCCGCGGCTCGGACTTCATGCTCGAGCTGCCGCCGATCCGGCTCCCGCAGGCCGGCAACATCGCGGTGAAGACCCTCGCCCGGATCGAGTGGTACCTGCGGGAGGCGCTGCCGCTCTTCGTGCTCGGCACGCTCATCCTCTGGACGCTCGACCGCGTGGGCGGGCTCGCGGTGCTGGAGCGGGTGATGTCGCCGCTCGTGGTCGGGCTCCTCGGGCTCCCGAAGGAGACCGCCGGGGCGTTCATCCTGGGGTTCCTGCGGCGCGACTACGCTGCGGCCGGGCTGTTCCAGCGCTTCCAGCCGTACATGCAGGCGCACACGATGACGTGGGAGATGGAGATCCAGGTCACCGTCGCGCTCGTCACCATCACGCTCTTCATCCCCTGCATCGCGAACTTCTTCATGATCCTGAAGGAGCGCGGCTGGAAGACCGGCGTCGCGATGATGGCCTTCATCCTGCCGTTCGCGTTCGGCGTCGGCGCCGGCGTGAACCAGCTCATGCGCCACCTGCCGCACTGAGCACGAACCGCATGGAACAGGCCCGCCCCGCCACCGCCGTCGTCGCCCGCGAGGAGCAGTGCCCGCTCTGCGGCGCGCGCTTCGACGCCGCCGGCCAGGGCTGCCGGCCCACCTGCCCCATGGCGAAGGGCTGCGCCGTCGTGTGCTGCCCGTCGTGCGGCTACAGCTTCCCGCAGGAGGTCGGGCTCGCGGGCGGGCTGCGGCGCCTGCTCGATCGCCTCAAGAGCCGGAAGGTGCACGCGTGAAGCCCGATCGCAGGCTGGAGGAGATCCTCGAGCACGTCTTCACGGAGCGGGAGGAGGGGCGCGACACCGCGTCCGGGATCCTCGCCGCGTCCGCGACCGAGCACGCGCCGGACGTGACGCGCGCGGACCTGCAGGCCCTCGCGTCCGCGGGCCTCCTCACGCTCGACGGCGATCGCGTGGCGCTCACCGCGGACGGCGAGGCGCGCGCGCGCGACGTCGTGCGGCGGCACCGCCTCACGGAGCGCCTCTTCCGCGACCTGCTCGACCTCGGCGAGCGGACCATGGAGGACCAGGCCTGCGAGTTCGAGCACATCCTCTCGCGCGAGGCGACCGAGTCGGTCTGCACGCTGCTCGGCCACCCGCCGACCTGCCCGCACGGGAAGCCCATTCCGCCCGGCGAGTGCTGCGGCGCGTACCAGCGCACGGTGCGGTCCCTCGTGACGGGCCTGCGCACGTTCGAGGTCGGCGCGACCGGCCGCATCGTCTTCATCGCCCCGAAGTTCCACGACCGGATGGACAGGCTCGCCGCGCTCGGCGTCATCCCCGGCAGCACCATCCGGCTGCACCAGCGCTCGCCCTCGTACGTCATCGAGATCGGCGAGACGACCATCGCCCTCGATCCGGAGATCGCGGGCGAGATCTTCGTGAAGCCCGTCGAGGCTCGTTCCCCGTAGTCCCACCGCAGCGACCACGGAGAGAGCCCCGCGCGGGCCACAGTTGAGAATGAACATCAGAATCGGGATCCTCTTCGCCGCGCTCCTCGCCGCGCCCGCCGCGCGGGCGGCGGCAGCGGAGCCGGCGTCCTCGACCCCGTCCTCCCGGCCCGCGTCCACGGACGGTGACAGGCCCGAAAGCAGCTCCGCCGCGCAGGAGGAGAGCAAGCCCGCGACGCAGGCGGAGGTGAAGGCGCTCCTCGAGGAGATCCGGCGGCTCAAGCTCGAGCTCGGCCTGCGCGACGTCCAGTACCAGTCGTACGGCGGCATGGGGCCGGCGGCGTCGAAGGTGTACTTCGCGCCCAAGGGCCTCTCGATCGGCGGCTACGGCGAGGTGAACTACACGGCGTTTCGCAACGACGCCGCGGCGAACACGAGCGACCTCCTCCGCGTCGTGCTCTACGCCGGCTACCGCTTCAACGATCGGATCGTCTTCAACTCCGAGTTCGAGTGGGAGCACGCCGGCGGCGAGGTGAGCGTCGAGTTCGCGTACCTCGACTTCCTGCTCTCCGACGCGGTCCGGCTCCGCGTCGGCAACGTGCTCGTGCCGATGGGCTTCGTGAACGAGCTGCACGAGCCGCCGTTCTTCCACGGCGTGTTCCGGCCCGACGTGGAGCAGCGGATCATCCCGACGACCTGGGACGACAACGGCATCGGCGTGCACGGCGAGCTCGCCGGCCTCCGCTACAAGGCGTACCTGCTCACCGGCCTCGACCTCTTCCGCCACGGCGACGAGCCGCTGGAGCCCGGCTCCTGGGTGCGCGAGGCGCGCAGCGGCGGCAGCGAGGCGCGCGCGGCGACGGTCGCGGGCGTCCTTCACCTCTCGTACGCCGCCGGGCCGGTGACGGTGGGCGGCGCGGTGTACCGCGGGCGCGCGGATCAGCGCGAGCGCACCGCGGCCGGGGAGCGCATCCAGGCCGACGTCACGCTCGCCGAGGCGCACGCGCAGCTCGCCTGGCGCGGTCTCCAGGCCCGCCTCCTCGGCGTGGTCG
This sequence comes from Anaeromyxobacter sp., assembly GCA_035702465.1. Taxonomy (GTDB): domain Bacteria; phylum Myxococcota; class Myxococcia; order Myxococcales; family Anaeromyxobacteraceae; genus Anaeromyxobacter. Next base: position 4,883 of record DASSQM010000621.1, read on the forward strand.
GCACGCTCGGCGACGCCGGCAAGGTGAACGCGGAGCTCGCGGCGCGGGGCGTACTCCCCGCCGGCGAGAGCCTCGGGTCCCGCGTGGCGGGCGGCTACGGCGAGCTCGCCTACGACGTGCTCGCGCTCCTCGCGCCGGGCGGCGAGGCGTCGCTCTCGCCGTTCGTCCGGTACGAGAAGTACGACCTCAATGCCAGGGTGCCCGGCGGGTTCGTGCGCGACCCCGCGCTCGACGCGTCCGTCGTCACCGCGGGCCTCACCTACAAGCCCATCCCGACGGTGGTGGTGAAGGCCGACTGGCAGCGGCACGACTCCGCCGCGGACGCGCCCGCGGTCGACCAGGTGAACCTCGGCGCGGGGTTCGCGTTCTAGGAGCGGCGATGGCGGGTCCGGCCACATGCGCGGTCGCGGCGGCGGGGCTCGTCCTCTCCGCCGTCGTCGGCGCGCAGCCCGCCGAGTCGCCCGCGAAGGACGAGCAGGCGGTGCGCGCCCTCTTCCCTGGGTCCGACCGCGTCGAGGCGCGCGACGTCATCCTCACCGACGAGATGGTGGCGCGCATCGAGAAGCTCGCCCGCGCCAAGGTGAAGGAGCGCCTCGTCACCTTCTACGTGGTCCGCGCCGGGGCCGCCGTGAAGGGCTACGCCGTCATCCACAGCCACGTCGTGCGAACGAAGCGCGAGACGTTCGCCATCGCGTTCGAGCCGGACGGGCGCATCCGCAGGATCACCATCCTCGCGTTCCTCGAGCCCGAGGAGTACAAGCCGCCGGAGCGCTGGCTCGCGCAGCTCGAGGGGAAGGGCCCCGAGGACAGGCTCGCCGTCGGCCAGGACATCGCCCCCATCACCGGCGCGACGCTCACCGCGCGCGGCATCGCCGAGGAGTCGCGGTGGCTGCTCCAGGCGCTCCGCGAGGCCGCCCCGGAGGCGCGCCGATGAGGTTCCTCGTCCTCCCCCGGGCCGCGGCCCGCGCCCGCCCGCCGGTCCGCGTCTTCCTCGCGTTCGCCGCGCTCGCCCTCGTCGCGCTCGCGGCGCAGCGCATCGTCGCGGGCGGGCTCTCGCCGGCCGAGGTCGAGGCGCACTACCTCGGCGCGGGCGGCGGCGACGCGCTGCCCGCGGCGGCGCTCTGGGAGGAGGTCCACGCGGGCGCGTTCGTGTACGGGTTCGTGCTCTTCATGCTCGGGTCGCTCGCGGTGCTCTGCCCGGTGTCGGCCCGCGTGCGCAACGCGCTCCTCGCCGTCGCGTTCGGCGCGACCCTCGCGGATCTGTTCGCGCCGTTCGCGATCGTGGGACTCGGGCGCGGCGGGTCCCTGCGCGTCGCGACCTTCGCCGTCGCGACGCTGTCCGTCGCGGCGCTGCTCGCGGTGGTCGCGCTCTCGTTCGGGCGCGGCGGAGGGCACGAGCACCCATGACGAACCGGCGCCTCGTCCCGTTCCGCTGGCCCGCGCTCGGGTTCGCCGCGTACCTCGTCGTGCAGGCGGTGAGCGCCGCGGCGCTCTTCGTGCTGAAGCTCGGCGGCGGCGCGGCGGGCGTCCGCGCCTTCTACCTGGGCTCGCCGGAGCGGTTCACGCACGCGAAGAGCCTCGCCGGCATCCTCGAGGTGGCCGTGCCGCACCTCGCCGCCGTCCCGCTCGTCCTCTTCGCCGCGATCCACGTCGTCGGGTTCGCGCGGCCGCACCGGCGGCGCGCGTTCTCCGCGCTCGTGGCGCTGTCCTTCGCGAGCGCGCTCGCGGGGATCCTCTCCGGGTTCGGGGTCCGCTGGCTCTCGCCGGGGCTCGCCTGGCTCAAGGTGGCGTCGTTCGCCGGCCTCGAGGTGGCGCTCCTCTCGTGGGCCGCGCTCCTCGTCGCGCTCTTCGTCCCCGGCCCTCACGTCCGGCCCGTGCACCACGGGGCCGGCGCTGCCGCTCCCGTCCAGGAGGTCGTCCGATGATCGTCTGCCTCTGCGAGGTCGTGTCCGACCGCGCCATCCGCGCCGCGCGCGAGGCTGGCGCGCATACCGTCGAGGCGATGGCGGCGGCGACCGGCGCGGGGTCGGGCTGCGGCTGCTGCCACGGCGCCATCGCGAAGATCCTCGCCGAGCCGTGCAGGCCGGTGCCGTGCGCGGGGTGCCCGCGGCGCGCCGACGCTCCGGACGGCGTGCCTGCGCGGATCGCCGCCGAGCAGGTGAAGGCGCCGTAACGGTCCGCGTCACGGCCGCACGGGCCCCGTCCGGGACCGTGGAATGCGCGGGGCCGGCGCGCCGCGGGGTGGAGCGGCCCCTATATCCACTCGACCCCTCGCGCTCCTGCGCGACGTCGGGAAGGAGGGAACGGATGAAGGGCGATCGCGCCGTCGTGGATCTCCTGAACGAGGTCCTCACGAACGAGCTGACCGCGGTGAACCAGTACTTCCTGCACGCGCGCATGGTGGAGAACTGGGGGTACGAGCGGCTCTACAAGAAGTTCCGCGGCGAGTCGATCGGCGAGATGAAGGACGCCGACGCGCTCATCGAGCGGATCCTCTACCTGGAGGGCATGCCCAACCTCCAGAAGCTCGGGAAGGTCAATCTCGGCGAGAACGTCCCCGAGATGCTGAAGGTCGATCTCGACCTCGAGAAGCACGCCATCGAGGTCCTCAACCGCGGCATCGAGCTCTGCCGCGACAAGGGCGACAACGGCTCCGCGGACCTCCTCGAGGACATCCTCGAGGGCGAGGAGGAGCACGCGAACTGGATCGAGGCGCAGATCACGCTCGTCGAGCAGATCGGCGCGCCGGGGTATCTGGCGGAGCAGGTGAAGGACGAGTAGCGACCGGGCGCAGTGTCGACCGGTGCTCCGCGGACGATCGACGGCGCACACCCGCCCACCCGCTATCCGCCGAAATCTGGACGCGCCCCCCCTCGCTGCTACGGTTCTGGCGTCATGCCGGGCATGCGCGGCCGCAGCGCGAGGTGGTGGTTCTTCGGCGCCGCCGTGGTGGCCGCCGGGGCCGCCGCGCTCGATCCGTCCGGTCTCCGACGCCACCTCGTGCTCTCGGCCGAGGTGCGGCGCATGCAGCGCGAGAACGCGCGCCTGTCCGCCGACAACGCGGCGCTGTCGCGCGAGGTGCGCGCGCTGCGGGGCGATCCCGCGGCGCTCGAGCGCGCCGCCCGCGAGGAGCTGCGGTTCGTGCGGCCCGGCGAGAAGGTCTACTGGCTCGGCTCCGGCGAGGGCGCGCCGTGACCACGGCCACCGCGCCCGAGCTGCCGGTGCGCGCGCCCATCGGCTCGGCGCCGACCGTGCGCGGAAGGCTCGCGCTCCAGCGGCCGCGGCCGGCGCTCGTCCGGCTGTACGCCGCGTTGCTCGGCGAGGCCGGCATCGCCGGCCCGTGGGTGAGGAAGCGCGCGCTCGCGTTCGTCTCGCGGAGCCTCCCGGCCGCGGCGGCGGTCGCGCTGGGCGCGCTCGTGG
>DASSQM010000622.1:0-3075 GCA_035702465.1 Anaeromyxobacter sp.
CGCCCCGCGCCGGACGCCGTCTCGCCGGAGCCGATGACCTGCATCCCGCGGCGGAACTCGTTTCGAATCGCCTCGTCGAACGGCAGCGACCACTGCTCGTACGTCGACAGCCGGTCGCTGCGAAGGCACGCCTGCGGGAACGCCGCGATCCTCCGGGCGAGCTCGAGCGCCGCCTCCAGCGCGCGCCCCCTCTCCGCGAGCCGGTTCACGAGCCCCATCGCGAGCGCCTCCTCGCCCGAGACGCCGCGGCCGGTGAGGACGAGGTCGAGCGCGCGGCCGTGGCCGACGATCCGCGCGAGCCGGATGGTGCCGCCGTCCATGAGCGGCACGCCCCATCGCCGGCAGAACACGCCGAGGACGGCGTCGCGCGCGGCGACGCGCAGGTCGCACCAGAGCGCGAGCTCGAGCCCGCCGGCGACGGCGTGTCCCTCGACGGCGGCGATCGTCGGCTTCGAGAGCGAGAGCCGGCTGAAGCCCATGGGCCCGTCGCCGTCCTCGGCGAGACGCAGCATCCGCGACGGATCCGCCACCGCCTTGAGATCGGCGCCCGCGCAGAACGTGCCGCCCGCGCCGGTCACGATCGCCACCGAGAGCGCGTCGTCCGCGTCGAAGCGGCGGAGCGCGGCCGCGAGCGCCTCCGCGGTGGCGCGGTCGACCGCGTTCCGCGACACCTCCCAGCGATCGATGGTCAGGACCGCGACGGGGCCTCGGGTCTCGAAGAGGATCGGGCTCGCCATGGCTCGCGATCCTAGCGCGCGCGCCTGCGCGCGCGGCGCGCCCTCCGGGTCGTCCGCCCCGCGCCGGCCCCCGGCGCGGGCCCAGGTTCGACCACGGGAGGGATTGCCATGAACGCTGCCGACGTCGCCCTTCGTGCGTCGAACCGTGCGGCCCCTCGCGAGCGGAGACCGCCGCGTCAGGACCGCGGGCTCGTCGCGAACTCCCACTCGAGCTGCGCGCGCTCGAGCACGGCTGGGAGGTCCTCCTCGAGGAGGAGCCTGCGCGCGACGAGCGCACGCGCCGCTGCGGCGTACGCCTCGAGGTACGCCTCGCGCGTGGGCCAGCGCTCCTCGATCGACCTGCGCGGATCGCCGGACGCGCGCCGGTCCTCCGCCGTGCGCGGCAGGGCGAGGTACGAGCCGAGGAAGCTGATCCGTGCCCACGGCGCGCCGATCTCCGGCGCGCGGTAGTTCCAGCCGGTGTACGTCGCGAGCGGCGCCTCCAGCTCGGGCGGCCGCACGCCGCCGAGGTCGTTGCCGGCCTCGTCGACCTGCGGCACGAGCACGCGCCAGGTGCCCTTCACCACGGGTGGCTGCCGCTCGACGACCCCGGAGCGGGCGAAGCGCGGGCCGAAGTCGAGCACGAACGGGTCGTACGCCGCCGGAGGCTGCGCGCCGGGGATCGCGGGGAAGCGGAGCGCGGCGGTCGCCACGAGGGTCCCGTCCGCGATGCGCGGGAACGCGCTCGGCGGCGGCGCCGTGCCGTCCTTCACCCAGCCGTCGAGCGCGACGAGGACCGCGCGCCAGAACCAGCGCACCGGGTTCGGGTTCGTGGGGTGGCGGGGCCGGGCGCCGCAATCGTCCCGCCGCGGCGGGAACGAGCCGGTGAAGTGTTGCAGCCCGGCGAGGAGGTAGATGCGCACGTCCGCCGTCGGCTCGAGGTCGTACGGCTTCGCGGCGAGCGTGGTGTGCGTGAGGGACGCGCCGCGCGACCAGTACTCGTACGAGGTGTTCGTGAGGAAGAGCTTCGGCCGGAGCGCCGCGGGCGTCCCGTCGAGGAGCGCGCCGTGGGAATGCGTCATCGGGTCCGTCGTCCGCGCGTCGGAGAAAGGGAACAGATCCGTCGGGTAGAAGATCGCGGACATGGGCTGGGCGTCGCGCGACGGCTGCGCGAACCGGTGGTTGAAGCTGCCGCGTCCGGCGCCCGCCACGTGCGCGACGACGCCGTCGAGCACCTTTCGTCCGCGCTCGTCCTCGTTGAACCCCTCGTACAGGAAGTGCCGCAGGAACCGCCCGGACTGCGAGATCCCGACCGAGTACGCGCGCGCGACGTGCGCGACCGCCGCGTCGTCGTGCTTCACCCACGACGCGAAGTCGCGCACGCCGGCGAGGCCCAGGCCCTGGACGACGGGGTCCTTCGCGACGTAGACGAGCTCGTAGATCCGCCCCGCCTCGAACGCGCCGGAGCGGAGCCGCACGAAGCGGTCGCTCGGCGCGACGCCGCCGTCGGCGCCGCGGTGGGCGAAGTCCCAGCGATCGCGCGGGATCACCTGCCGTGGAGCCTCGGGGCGATCGCGCACCGTGAGCACGTTGCGTCGATCGCGCCGATCGGCGACGGGGTACTCGTCGCCGCCGATCCGGCCCGCGATCCAGTGGCCGAGCGGCATCTCGTCCATGGCGACGTCGGGGTTGAAGTCGGAGCGGACGAGTCCCTGGATCGCGGAGCCGTCGGCGTCGCGCGCCACCGGCGCGTGGAGCCGCACCCCCTCGCCGTGGACGTCGAACTGCCACCCGAGCCACGCGACGACGAAGCCGCGGCGCATGAGGAACCCGTCGCCGAGGTCCGCCTCCGCCGTGGGGTCGGCGGCGCCGCGCCCGCCGTTCACGATGGAGAGGATCGCCTTGCCGCCTCGGTTCGAGATCTCGAGCAGGAGCGCGCCGTTCGCGCGCGCCATGTCCTTCGGCTTCAGGAGGAAGAGATCGGCGGAGAACTCCACCTCGCCGGCGGCGTTGCGCGGCGCCTTGTCGAGGTCGACGATGCGGCGGTTCTGCCTCGCCGCGGGATCGACGGCGAAGAAGACGCGGCCGACCACCTTCTCGTACGGCCCGACGTCTCCGAACGGCTTCCCGTCCGCGACGTCGGCGCGCGTCGCGATCTCGACGCGCACCACGCGCGCCGAGGCCGGGAAGCTCGCGAGCGCGAGCGCGGAGGCGAGCAGCGCGATCGCGGTTCGTCTCATGGTGCGCCGACGCTACCTCGGCGCCTCGCGCCGGCGTCGCGACGCCCCATCTGGCCTGCCGCCGGGCGTGGCCCCCGCCGCTCGCCGGCGCGCCCGCTGCCCCGCACGGGACCGAACCG
>DASSQM010000623.1:0-3756 GCA_035702465.1 Anaeromyxobacter sp.
GTCCGAGGCGACCGGCGTCCTCTTCCACGAGGCGGTCGGGCACCGGCTCGAGGGCGAGCGGCTCGACGACGACAAGGAGGGCCAGACGTACAAGGGCCAGATCGGGCACGCCGTCCTGCCGCCGTTCCTCACCATCGTGGACGATCCCACGCTCGAGGCGGTGGGCGGCACCGCGCTCAACGGCACGTACGCGTACGACGAGCAGGGCGTCCCGGCGCGGCGGACCGTGCTCGTGAAGGACGGCACGCTCGAGACGTACCTCCTCTCCCGCAAGCCCGTGAAGCCGTTCGAGCGATCGAACGGGCACGGCCGGAGCCAGGGGTCGCGGCCGCCGATGGCCCGCATGGCGAACCTCGTCCTCGAATCCTCGAAGCGGATGCCGATGCCCGAGCTGAAGAAGCTGCTGATGGCGGAGGCGCGCCGGCAGGGGAAGCCGTACGGGCTCGTCATCCGCGACATCACCGGTGGCAACACGAACACCGCGTCGTACGGGTACCAGGCGTTCAAGGGGACTCCGCGGCTCGTCTATCGCGTCGACGCGAGGACCGGGAAGGAGGAGCTCGTGCGCGGCGTCGAGCTCGTCGGCACCCCGCTCGCGAGCGTCAACAAGGTGATGGCCACCTCCGACGAGCCGAAGGTGTTCAACGGCTACTGCGGCGCGGAGAGCGGGTACGTGCCGGTCTCCACCGTCGCGCCCGCCGCGCTCGTGGGAGAGCTGGAGCTGCAGCGCGCGGCGCGCACCCGGGAGCGGAGCCCGATCCTGCCGTCGCCGTGGGCCGCAACGCCGGACGGCGCGGCCCCGGACCACGCCGCGCCGGGCCGCGCGCCGCCCCCGGTGCCGGCCCCCGCGCCGGCCGCGTCCGCCGTGGGGGCGTCGCGTTGAGCGCCGAGCCCACCCCGCTCCCGCTCCCACCGCTCGCCGCGGTGCTGGCGCAGCCGCGGCGCGCGGCGCTCGACGCCTTCGCCGGACAGGGCTGGAAGCCGTACGCACGGCCCATCGGCCTCGGCGCCGACCGCGTCCGGCTCCTCAACATCGATCTCTCCGAGCCCGACGTCCTCCTCGAGCGCGACGGGGGCGTGACCGCGGTGGCGCGCGTCGAGGCGGATCGCGAGGGCGTCGTGACGCACCTCGAGGTGGTCGGCGTCCAGCCCGCGGACCCGGTGGGCACCGCGCTCGCGCTCCTCGGCGAGATCGGTCCCCCGCGCACGGGCGGCGGCAAGGACGCCCGCGAGTGGATCTGGGGCCCCGAGTCCGGCGCGGCGGCGCAGATCGCGGGCGAGCCGGTGCGCCTGTGGATCTGCGCGGAGCGCGCGTACGGCGATCGCCTCTGGCTCGTCGCGAGCCTGGTCCGGCGCGGGTGAGGCCGCCCGCGATCGAGGCGGCGCGCCACGTCGTCCTCGGCGACGCGGGCGCCGCAGCGCTCGTGCGCGCGGGGGCCCGCGACGTGATCGTGCTCCGGGACCTCCTCGCCATCGGGCCCTGCGCGCGCGATCCGCGCCGGCACGCGCACGTGCGCCGCGGGTTCTGGCGGTCCTTCCTCGGCGAGCTGTACCCCTCGGCGCTCCGCGCCGCTCCGCCCGAGCGCACGATCCTGGGTCGCGACGAGCTCGCGCGTTCGCTCCGGCGGCGCCCCCGCGCGCCGGTCGTGATGTGGACCGCGGCGCGCTGGAGCGAGCGGCGGGCGCTCGCGTTCGCCGCCGGCCCGCTCGCGCGGATCGACGCGTGGATCGCGCCGGCGGGCCCGTTCGGAGCGTCCGCCGCGGACGCCGCGCGGCTCGGCGCGATCCTCGCCCGGGCCGCGCGCGCCGGCCCTGAGCTCGCGGCGCTCGACCGGCTCTGGCGCGCGTACGTCCGCCCGGCTCCGGCGGAGATGCCCGGCGCAGTGCGGGGTGCGAGCCGGTTGCTGCCCGATCTGCCCCGCTCGTCGCGCGTGTACCTCGATCTGTTCCCGCGCGTCCGCGGAAAGCGCCTCCACGTCTCGGCGCTCGATCGCCTCCTGCTCGGAGCCCACGCCGAGCCCATGGCGCTCGTGGGCGTGCTGCGGCTCCGGCCGCGCCTCTCGCGCCGGCTCCTGCTCTCGCTCGGCGATCTCGTGCTCGACGTGCGGCGGCACGCGTGGCTCGCGCGCGGGGCGCTCGAGGTCGCGGAGGACGATCCCGTCCCACTGCGGCGGCGCCTGCGGCTCACCGCGTACGGCGCGCGCATCCTCCGGGGCGGACTCGAGCGCCCCGCCGAAGCGCCGCCGCTGTTCGCAGGCGGGCACGAGCTCTACGGGCCGGCCACGTGGGCGGCCCGCGGCGGGCGGCTCGCGCCGTGGGCTCCGCGGCGGCGGGCGCCGCCGCGCCGCTGAGACCGCGTCGCCGAGCCGCTCGCCGCGCGCCATCGCGCCGCGTGTGGGCGCGGGTGCGCCGCGCAGCGTTCGCTTGAGCGCCCGCGCGCCGCCACGCTAGCGTCGGGATCATGATGACGCCGCTCGCCGCCGACGCCGCGTTCGAAGCAGGGCGCAGGGCCGGCCAGCTGGTCTGGATCCTCGTCTTCGCAGGCCTCTGCCTGCGCCAGGTGAGGCGACTCTCCACGCCGGCCGCGAGCCGGAAGGGCGTGTGGTCGGGGCTCCTCGCCTACGGCGGCATCGTCGCGATCCAGCTCGTGAACCTCGCCCTGGACGCGCTCCCTCCGGCGGCCAAGGTCGCGCTCCCGGGCGCCGTCTTCGTCGTCCTGGTCGTGGCGGTCATCCTCGGCATCCAGGCGCTCCTCGAGACGCGCGCGGCGCGCCGCTCCGGCGCGACCGCGAACGCGGGGGGAGCGGGGTGGGCGGTGGGGCTCGGGTCGTTCACGATGCTCCTGCTGCTCGGCGGGTTCGCCATCGGCGCCGCCGGGCGGGGCGGGATTTCGTCGCAGACGCGCGCCTCCGCGCCCGCCGCGCCCGTGCGGAACGAGGCCCTCAACTTCCGGTTCGATCCGCCGGCGGGGTTCGTCGCCCTCGAGCCGAAGAAGCTGAACCCGGTGGCCACGCTCGCCTACGCGAAGCCCGGCGCGCAGGTCTACTTCATGATCATCGCCGAGACCGGCTTCGACGCGTCCGCGGAGGACGTCGCGAACGTGGCGGAGACGAACCTCAAGGCGAGCTCGCCGGGGACGTCGGTACAGGAGCGCGGGCCGCACACGGTGAACGGCATCCCGGGCTTCCGCCTGCGCAGCGTCGCGCGCCGAGGGACGCTCGACTTCGCGTTCGTGCACTGGACGGTGGGCGGGAAGGGCTTCGCGTACCAGCTCGTCACCTGGGGCGTCTCCTCGAACGCAGACGAGGTCGCGCGCAGCGCGGAGCTCCTCGCCGGCGGCTTCCACCTGCTCGACGCCGACCGCCGCCCCGCGGCCCCGCCCCCGCCCTCCGACCGGCGGCTCTCCTTCCACTCGCCGGCGTGGAAGTACGCGGTCGAGCTCGACCGCGCCGCCTTCTCCGAGTGGGAGAACCTCCGCAAGGAGTACCCGAAGGCCGACTTCGGCGCGCGCTGCGAGGGGTGCGGGCTCCTCGTCGTGGCGCTCCGCCTGCCCTCGCCGGCGCCCAGCCTCGACGCGGTCGCGCGCGCCCTCGACGACATGATCGGCATCCGCTACCCGGGCGACGGGTTCACGGACCGGCGCGCGGTGGAGTCCGCGCCCGCGCAGGGGTTCGAGGTCGCGCACCGCGAGGTGCAGGAGAAGGCGTCCTGGGACTGGCGCCTGCGCACCCTGGCGGCCGGCGACCGCGCCTGGCT
>DASSQM010000624.1:0-3873 GCA_035702465.1 Anaeromyxobacter sp.
CATCGCCGCGTCCACCTCGGCCCGGTGCTTCTCGAGGTACTCGACGACCTCGCGGTCCTCGAGCCCGAGGTCGCGGAGGACGCCCTCGTAGACGAAGCGGAAGCCGGCCTGGTACCGGGCCTCCTGCAGCTCGAACCCGCGGAGGAGGACCGCCGCCGAGAAGAGCCGCTCCGCCTTCGTCTTCGGCTTCTTCACGCCTGCCCCTGGCCGCCCTTCCCCGAGGGCACGATGAGCAGCTGGCGAAAGATCCCCTCGCCCTCGCTCCGCGTCGAGACGCCCGGCACGTCCACGAGCGCGAGGTGGATCTGCCGCCGCTCGCGCGCGCTGATGGGGGCGACCGCGAGGATCTTGCCGATCCGCTTCGCGCTCGCGGCGAGCCGCTCCGCCATCGCCTTCACCGCCGGGTCGCCCTCCTCGCGGAAGCCGCCGACGTCGAGGTTCACCCACTTGCGCCCCTCGGCGCGCGGGTTCACCACGCGGTTCACGAGGTACTGCACGGCCTCGACGAGCGCGGAGGAGAGCTCCACGGCGTTCCCGGCCCGCGGGGAGAGCGAGACGCCGATCTGCTCCGGCGTCTCGCGGACCGCGACGTCGACCGCGGCGCCGAGCCGCGAGAAGAGGCCGTCGCAGAACTCCTTCGCCTTCGCCACCTTCTCCGGCGCCTCGCGGGGCGGCGGCGCGGAATCTCGGGTCTCTTCCATCGCGTCCTCCGGAATCACTTCGCCGGCGCCAGCGCGGCCTGGCGCTTCATCATGAGCTGCTGCTGCGCGATCGACAGGAGGTTGTTCACGAAGATGTAGAGCGTGAGGCCGCCCGGCACGAACAGCATCAGGATCGTGAAGAAGCCCGGCATGAAGTAGAGCATCATCTTCGCCTGCGCGTTGTCGGCCGGCTGCGGCGAGATCTTCTGCATGATGAACGACGAGACGCCCATCGCGATGGGGAGGATGAAGAACGGATCGTGGCGGGTGAGGTCCTTCATCCAGAGGAACGGCTCGCGGTAGAGCTCGACCGAGGTCTGCAGCGTCGCGTAGAGCGCGAACCAGATCGGCAGCTGCAGCAGCATCGGCAGGCACCCGCCGAGCGGGTTCACCTTGTGCTGCTGGTAGAGCTGCATCGTCGCCATGTTCAGCTTCTCGCGGTCGCTCCCGTGCTTCGCCTTGAGCTTCTCGATCTCCGGCTGGAGCTTCCGCATCTCGTTCATCGACTGCACCGACTTCGCCGTGAGCGGATAGAGGAGCAGCTTCACGAGCACGGTGAGCAGGATGATGGCGACGCCCCAGTTGTGCGTGATGCCGTGGAAGAACTGCATCACGTAGAGGAGGATGCGCGCGAAGAACGCGAACGGCCGCGCCATCGCGCCGTAGTTGATGGCCGTGTCGAGGCCGCGGCCGTAGGCGCGGAGCGTGTCGATGTCCTTCGGACCGCCATACACTGTGAGTGACAGGCGGCGATCCGAGCTCTCCAGCGGGACCACGAGCGCCGCGAGCCCGGCGCCCTTCGCCGGCCCGCGCGCGAAGACGCACGTCCCGAGCGGCTCGCCGGGGATGGTGGCCTGGACGAAGTACCCCTCGTCCTCCCCGATCCAGCCGACCGTCCCCGCGAGCTTCTCCGGCGCGGAGTCGCTCGTGAGGTCGAAGCGCTCCGTCTTGTCGCCGGCGCGGCAGACCGGGTGCACGACGTCGAGCGGCGGGCCCGAGAACATGCCGCCCTTCGACGCGTCCGGCCGCGTGTAGCCGGGGAAGAGGAGCGCCACCGTCCCCTTGGCCGACGCGCCCGCGACCTCGACGTCGACGGCGAGCTCGTACGGCTTCCCGGTGAGGCGGTACGCCTTCTTCACGGTGAGGTTCCCGACGCGCCCCTCGAACGCCACCGCGTCGGCGGAGCGGGAGGCGATCCGCATCGGCGCGCGCGCGAACGGGTCGCCCGCGAGGTCCTGCGCGCCGCCCAGCTCCGGCGAGGCCACGACGGCGAACGGATAGGGCTGGCCGGCCGTGACGCGGACGAGGTCCATCTGCACGTCCTGGCCGTTCTCCTCGCGCCGGAACTTCTCGCCCTCGAGGACGAAGCTCCGGAGCGCGCCGCCGTGGCTCGTGAACGTCGCCTCGAAGCCCTTCCCCTTCAGCGTCACGCGCTCCTCGGGTGCGTCGGCGGGCTGCGCGGGGACGGCGGGCGCGGACGGAGATGGCTGCTGCGGCGGCGCTGCGGCCGGAGGCCGGGCGCCCTCCGCGGCGGGCTGCGCCGGCGGCGGCGGCGCCTTCCGCGGGGACGCCGGGAACACCACCTGCCACAGGATCAGGACGGCGACGGAGAGGACGGTCGCGATGAGGATGCGGCGATTGTCACCCAAGGTAAAACCTCGTGGACGTCAGGGCACCGGATCGATGCCGCCGGGATGGAGGGGGTGGCAGCGGGCGAGCCGCCGCAGGGTGAGCCAGGCGCCCTTCGCGGCGCCGTGGCGGACGAGCGCTCCCTCCGCGTACGCGGAGCAGCTCGGGTAGAAGCGGCACGACGGCGGCAGCGCCGGCGAGACGAGCCGCCGGTAGGCGCGCACGAGGAGGAGGAGCAGCGCGCGGATCACCGCTTCCCCCCCGCGAGCTCCGCGCAGGCCGCGGCGAGCGCCTTCCGGGCGCCCTCGAGGCCCATCTCCGTCGCGCCCCGCCGCGCCACCACGACGAGGTCCACGGGCGGCAGATCGCTGCGGATCGCGCGGAAGGCCTCCCGCACCCAGCGCTTCACCCGATTCCGCGCGACGGCGTTCGCGACCTTGGAAGACACCGTGATCCCGATCCGCGGCCGGTCGCCGCCCGCATCGAGGGCGAGCACGAGCACCTCACCGGCGTAGAGCCGCCGACCGCGCTGCTGGACGGCCAGGAACTCGCGGCGGCGCAGCAGCCGCGCCGCCTTCGGAAACGTCACCCCATCACTTCTTCGGCGCCGACGGCGCGAGCCGCCTCCGCCCCTTCGCGCGGCGCCGCTTCAGCACGTTGCGCCCGCCCGGCGACTTCGAGCGCTTGCGGAAGCCGTGCGTGCGGTTCAGGCGCCGCTTCTTCGGTTGATAAGTCCGCTTCATGGCGCGGCAAGCTCCCCGATCGGCCCCGCGATGTCAAGGAAGACGGCCACTTCGGCGCGTGACGCGCTCCCGTCGCCGAACCGCCTCCGGAGCGCGACGCGAAAAGCTCGTCCTTTCGCAGCGGATACAAGTTGGCCTTGATCCTCTCGCGCCACCTTGGCTAACGTCCCGCCGCACACCACAAGAGCCCACCCGACTGCTCCGGACACTGGCGGAGGGTCGAGCTGGAGAGGAAGAGGCTCCTCTCCGGTCGGGGTCCTTTTCGTTTTCCAAGCTCTTCCGCAGGAGCACCCGAGGGGACTCTGATGGACCGCTCCGCGAGCGCCAACGTGACGAATGCGCTGGACGATCTCTGGTCGCGCGTCGACGCGTATCTGCGCTCCCGCCTCCGCCCCGATCCGTACGAGCGCTGGTTCGCGCCGCTCCGCCCCACCGGCCTCGAAGGCGGACGGCTCCAGGTCGCCGCCCCGGACCGCTTCCACCGCGACTTCGTCGAGGACAACTACCGCTCGTTCTTCGAGGAGTTCCTTCCGACCGTCGCCGGCGAGCCGCTCCGCATCACGTTCGTCGTCGACGAGAGCCCGCGCCCGCAGCAGCAGCAGCGCCCCGCGCTCACGCCGGTCCCGGCGCTCTCCGCCGTCTCGCCCGCGCCGGCGCCGCCGTCGCCGGATCCGCGCGACGCCCGCCCGAACCCGCGCTACACGTTCGACACGTTCGTCGTCGGCGAGTCGAACCGCTTCGCGTTCGCCGCGACGCAGGCCGTCTCGACGAACCCGGGCAAGAGCTGGAACCCGCTGTTC
>DASSQM010000625.1:0-3295 GCA_035702465.1 Anaeromyxobacter sp.
GGTCGGACGCGCGCAGGAGATCCGCGAGCTCCACCTTCTCGCCCGGCACGGGGCCGCCCTGCTGCACGAAGGGATCGAAGAAGAGGACGCGCACGCCGAACGCCGCGGCCCGGATCGCGACCTGCTTCGCGATGTTCCCGAAGCCGACGAGGCCGAGCGTCGATCCCGCGAGGCGGAAGATGGGCTTCCCCGGCGGGACCTCCCACCGGCCCGCCCGCACCATGCGGTCGTAGAAGGCGACCTTGCGCGCGCAGGCGAGCAGGAGGGCCATGGCGTGCTCGGCGACCTCCTCGATGCAGTAGGTGGGGTTGTTCGTGACGATGACGCCGGCGGCGGTCGCGGCGTCCACGTCGATGGTGTCGACGCCGATGCCGTAGCGCGCGATGATCTTGCACCTCGGCATCTTCGCGATGACGTCCGCGGTGATGGGGCCCGCGTAGGTGTTGAGGAGGGCGTCGCAGTCCGCGGCCTCCGCCAGGAACTCCTCCGGCCGCTTCGTCTTCAGCGGGACGAGGTCGGCGACGCCCGAGAGCGCCTGCCTCTCGACGTCGAGCGAGTCCCAGACGTAGTCGGTGAGGACGACCTTCGCTCTCGAGGCCACGCCGCCTCCTTCCCTCAAACGGCCCAGCGCACGACGCCGGCGACGCCGTCCACCGCGACGCGCGCGCCCTCCGGGATGCGCCGGGTCGCGTCGAGGACGCCGAGCACCATCGGGATGCGCCGCTCGCGCCCGAGCGACGCGAGGTGCGAGGTGCTGCCGCCGAGCTCGGCGACGACCGCGGCGACCCGCGGCAGGACCTGCGTGAGCGCCGGCCCGGCGATCCGCGTGACGAGGACGTCGCCCGGCGCGACGCGCGAGAGCTCGCACTCGCAGCTCACCACGCACGCCCGCCCCGAGCTCCAGCCGATCCCGGCGCCCTGGCCGGTGAGCCCCGGATGCCGCTGCCAGACCTCGTCGGGGACGGCGGCGGGCTCGATCCGGAGCGGGCGCGACTGCAAGAGCTGGAAGCCGCCGTCGTCGAGCGCCCACTCGATCTCGACGGGGGCGCCGGCGACGTCCTCCGCCGCGCGAAGGAGCCGGCCCAGCTCCTCCGCCCGCGCGGCGTCGAGGCAGGCCGGCCGCGCGGGCTCCGCGCCGGAGCCGCGCGCGTCCGCCGCGCCGTGCGCGGCGCACTCCGCGCGATGTCCGTCGCGGCCGGGATCGGCGGCGCGGAGCGTCCCGTCGCGCGCGACGACGTAGCGGTCGGGCACGACCTCGCCCTGCGCGATCGCCGAGCCGAAGCCCGGCGTCGCCGAGAGGAGCATGTCCCCCGCGGCCGTGCGGGAGAGGCCCCCGCCGGAGGCGCGCGCCGCGACGAGCGGCTGGACGAGCACGGCCATCGCCGTGTCCGCCGGGGCGAGCCCGTGCGCCGCCATGTACGCGAGGGCGCGCGACGACCAGAGCGCCGCCCAGCAGGCGCGGAGGGCGGTGCGGAGGTCGTCCTCGCTGGCGAGGCCGAGGTAGCTCTCGAACTGGCCCGCGAACGTCGCGCCGGCGCGGTCCTCGACGAGGGCGGAGGAGCGCACGGCGGCGGGCGCGCCGGAGGACTCCACGAGCGCGGTCCACGCCGCGAGGAGCGGGCCCTCGAGGTCCTCCGCGATGGGCCGTTCGAGAAGGCCGAGCCGCACCTCGAGCGCGAGCCGCCGCGCCGCCGGCCGGTCCGACGACGCCGCGCGGCGCGCGGCATCGTCGAGCCCGAGGTGCGTGAGCTGGCGCCGGTAGGCCGCCGCGTCGACGCAGAAGCCGCCCGGCGTCGGCAGCCCGGCGCGCGCGAGCGCGGCGAGATTCGCGGCCTTCGGCCCGAACCGCCCGGCGTCGCAGGCCTCCGCCGCGGCGAGCGGGACGACGAGCGCCGTCATCGCACGTGATCGCCGTAGCCGACGATCGGATCCACGACGGTGATCTGCTTGACGGGGAAGTTCGAGATGATCTCGATCCGGTCCGGGTGGACGATGAGCATCTCCTCGATGCGCACGCCCCACTGGTGCGTCTTCCCGTGCTGCGTCTCGAGCGCGAACACCATCCCAGGCTGGATCTCGACGGGGTGTTCGAGCGACCAGATGCGCGAGATGACGGGCGGGTCGTACTGCGCGAGGCCGAGGCCGTGGCCCCACAGGTTCGCGGCGGCCTGGTCCTCCTCCTTGTAGCCCCACGCCTCCTTCGCGGAGGGCCACTTGCTCGCGATGTCCTTCGTGGTGACGCCGGCCTTCACCGCGTCGATGGAGTCGTACAGCCACTCGAGCGCCTTCGCGTAGTAATCCTTCTGCTCCTGCGAGGGCTCCTTCCCGACGCAGTACGTGCGGTAGTAGCAGGACTTGTAGCCGTTCCAGGTGAGGGCGGCGAGGTCCATGAAGACGATGTCGCCGGGGCGGATGATCCGGTCGGAGAAGTTGCGCCAGTTCGGCCAGGTGTTCGGTCCCGACGAGACGATGACGTCCTCGACGTCCTCCATGCCGGGGATCGCGTAGAGGAACTCCATGATGTGGGCGGTCACCTGGTTCTCGGTGATCCCGGGGCGCAGGAACTTCATCGTCTCCCAGTGCGCGGCGTCGCCGATGGCGCCGACGATGCGCAGGCACTCCTGCTCGTCGACGTTCTTCACGGCGCGCGCCTCCATCATCGGCGTCATGCCGTCGGTCCAGTGGATGTTGGCCGCCTGGAACGCCGGGATCATGTTGATGTCGATGAAGTCGACGCCGAGCTTCTGGCCCGCGACGCCGTGGCGCTTCATCTCGTCCACGATGGCGTTCGTGAACTTCTTCACCTGCTGCTGCGAGGCGGGGCCGGCGGCGCCCTTGATCCACGCGTACGACCAGCGGATGTTCTCCTTGGGAATCCACGGAGAGTGGCGTTCGATCTGGGTGCCGATGTCGCCCTGCTCGAAGAGGACGGGCGCGCCGTCGCCGCACAGCAGCGCGTAGCGCAGGCCCGGCTTGAGGCGGTTCCACCCCGGCGTGAGCGTGCCGGTCACGTACCGGCAGTTCTCGTCGTACATGAGGAGCAGCGCGCCGAGGCCGTGGGCCTTCATGCGCTCGCGGGCGCGATCGAGGCGGTGCTTGCGGAGCCGGTCCCAGTTGATGCGCTGCTGCCAGTCGACGCCGACGATCCCGAAGTTCGCCATCTCGCACCTCGAAGGATCCGGTGCGCATAGCGGCTCGGGCGATCGCCCGCCATCCGGGCGGCGCCGTCCCTCATGGGGACGGCGCGGCCCGCCTGCTCGGTCCGCGAGTGAACTCTCGCGGGCGACCGCGCCTA
>DASSQM010000626.1:0-4128 GCA_035702465.1 Anaeromyxobacter sp.
GCCCCGAGGGAGACCTCGAACGCGCCGTCGGCGCCCTGGACCGCGGACGGCATGAACACGCCGACGGTCCGGGCGAGCGCCGCCTGCACCGCGGGCCTGCGCACGAGCTGCGCGATGTGGGGAGAGCCGATCTCCTCCTCCCCCTCCGCGACGAGGACGAGGTTCACCGGCGGCTTCCGTCCGGCGCCGCGGATGGCGTGCAGGGCGGCGAGGAACGCGGACTCGGGTCCCTTCTGATTCACGGCGCCGCGCCCGACCATCACCTTGCCGAGGCCGGGCCTGTCCACGATCCGCCCCTCGAGCGGCGGCGAGGTCCACTCGCCCGGATCGAACTGCTTCACGTCGTACATGAAGTAGAGGCCGACCGTCCTCGGCGCGCCCGCGTCGAGCGTGGCGAACACGCCGGGCTTGCCGTCCGTCGGCACGCGCTCGACGCGCTGGAACCCGGCCTCGCGGAGGAGCGCCATCATCAGCTCGACGCCCTCCTCGGCGTTTCGCCCCTCCGCCGCGATGCTCGGCAGCGCGATCCACCTCCGCAGCCGCTCCACCGCCTCGTCGTGGCGCTTCGGGATCTGCGCATAGACGGGCTCGAGGCCGGGACCGGCCGCGAGGAGGAGCGACAGGGCGAGCGAGGTCATGCGCGGTCGTGCCTCCACCGCCGGGCCGCCGCAAGCGCCTCGCGCGAGGCCGCCCCAAAGGTGTCTCGCCGGCTCCCTCGAACAAAGCAAAGGGCCCCGGCGCGCCGCGCCGAGGCCCCCGAGAAGCCGCTCGCCGCCCTCGGCTACATCGCGTCGACGATCGCGTTGAGCGTCGCGCTCGGCCGCATCGCCGCCGAGGCCTTGGCGAGCACCGGCCGGTAGTAGCCGCCGATGTCCACGGGTTTGCCCTGCGCCGCGAGGAGCTCCGCGTCGATCTTCGCCGCGTTGTCGCCGAGCTGCTTCGCCACCTTCGCGAAGCGCGCCTGGAGCTCCTTGTCCTTCGCCTGCGCCGCGAGCGCCTCGGCCCAGTAGAGCGCGAGGTAGAAGTGGCTGCCGCGGTTGTCGATCTGGCCGACCTTCCGCGCCGGCGACTTGTTGTTGTCGAGGAACTTCCCGATGGCGGCGTCGAGGGTCTCGGCGAGCACCTGCGCCTTCTGGTTCTCGAACGCGCGCGCGATGTGCTCGAACGACGCCGCGAGCGCGGAGAACTCGCCGAGCGAGTCCCAGCGCAGGTAGCCCTCCTTGAGGAACTGCTGCACGTGCTTCGGCGCCGAGCCGCCGGCGCCCGTCTCGAAGAGCCCGCCGCCCGCGAGGAGCGGGACGATCGAGAGCATCTTCGCGCTCGTGCCGATCTCGAGGATCGGGAAGAGGTCGGTGAGGTAGTCGCGGAGCACGTTGCCCGTCACCGAGATGGTGTCCTTGCCCTCGCGGATCCGGTCGAGCGAGAGCTTCATCGCGTCGACGGGCGCGAGGATCCGGATGTCGAGCCCCTTCGTGCTGTGCGCCTGGAGGTAGGTCTCCACCTTCGCGATGATCTGGCGGTCGTGCGCGCGGTTCTTGTCGAGCCAGAAGACGGCCGGCGCGCCGGTGGCGCGGGCGCGGTTCACCGCGAGCTTCACCCAGTCGCGGACCGCGACGTCCTTGGTCTGGCACATGCGGAAGACGTCGCCCGCCTCGACCTTCTGCTCGAGCAGCGTCTCGCCCGAGGGATCGGCGACCACGCGGATCGCGCCGTTCCCCGGCGCGACGAAGGTCTTGTCGTGCGAGCCGTACTCCTCCGCCGCCTGCGCCATGAGGCCCACGTTCGGCACGCTGCCCATGGTGGCGGGGTTGAACGCGCCGCGACGGCGGCAGTCGTCCATGATCTCCCGGTACATCGTGGCGTAGCAGCGATCCGGGATCATCGCCTTCGTGTCGTGGAGCTTGCCGTCGGCGCCCCACATCTTGCCGCCCTCGCGGACGACGACCGGCATCGACGCGTCCACGATGATGTCGTTCGGGACGTGGAGGTTCGTGATGCCCTTGTCCGAGTCGACCATCGCGAGCGCCGGCCGGACCTTGTAGACGGCCTGGATGTCGGCCTCGATCTCCGCCTTCTTCTCCGCCGGGAGCGCCTGGATCTTCTTGTAGAGGTCGCCGAGGCCGAGGTTCGGGTTGACGCCCGCCTCCTTGAGGGCGGCGGCGTGCTTCTCGAAGACCGGCTTGTAGAACACCGTCACCGCGTGCCCGAAGAGCACGGGGTCGGAGACCTTCATCATGGTCGCCTTGAGGTGCAGCGAGAGCAGCACGCCGCTCCGCTTCGTCTCCTCGATCTGGTCCTCGTAGAACTTCCGCAGCGCGCGGACGCTCATGACCGAGGAGTCGATGATCTCGCCCTCCTGCAGCGGCGCCTTCTTCTTCAGCACCGTCGTCGCGCCGTCGGCGCCGACGAACTCGATGCGGTAATCGGTCGCCTTCGCGAGGGTGCGCGAGGTCTCCGTGCCGTAGAAGTCACCGCCCGTCATGTGGGCGACGTGCGCCTTCGACTCGGGGCTCCACGCCTGGAGCTTGTGCGGGTTCTTCTTCGAGAACCGCTTCACGGAGAGCGGCGAGCGGCGGTCCGAGTTGCCCTCGCGCAGCACCGGGTTCACCGCGCTGCCGAGGACCTTCGCGTACCGCGCCTGGACCGCCTTCTCCTCCTCGGTCTTGGCCGTCTCCGGGTAGTCCGGGACCTGGAAGCCCTTCGCCTGCAGCTCCTTGATGGCCTCCTTGAGCTGCGGGATGGTCGCGCTGATGTTCGGCAGCTTGATGATGTTCGCCTCGCGCTGCTTCGTGAGCGCGCCGAGCTCGGCGAGGTTGTCCGGGAGCTTCTGCGCGTCCGTCAGGTTGTCCGGGAACGCCGCGATGATGCGGCCGGCGAGGGAGATGTCCTTCGTCTCGACCTGGATCCCGGTTCCCTTCGTGAATGCCTGGACGATCGGCAGGAACGAGTAGGTGGCCAGCGCCGGCGCTTCGTCGATTTCCGTCCAGATGATCTTCGAGGTCCTGTTCATGTCCTCTTCCTTGGTTTCTCGCGGTCTCCCCGGCGGAGCCGGCTCGACGGCGCAGCGTCGACGCCGCCGGCGATCCCCGCCGCCGGCGGCTCCATCGTCCTCGGGGTCCCCTCGCCTGCTGCCTCGCGGCGCCGCTTTGCGGCTTTCGTGCCGGTTCACCCTCCGAGGGCGCGGAAACTACACAAACCGCTCGCGAAGTTTCTTGACTCCGCGCATTCGGACGCATTCGAAGACGTTTGCGTACGTAGAAGCGGAGCTTTGAGCCGCTGCCGCGCGCGTGCGGCTTTCGGCCGCGCGCATCTCTTGCGGGGACGCCCCGCGGCGACGCAACGACTGCCTGCTCGGGCTGCGCGCCGGCGCGCGAGATCGGCGCCGCGGGATCAGCGCGCGGGTCGCCTGCTCCCGCCGCTCCCGCCGTCCGGAGTGCCGGGGTCGATGATGAGGACGAGCGTCCCCACCTCGCGACGGAGCTCCTCGCCGACGCCGTGCGCGTCGAGCGCAGCGCGCACCGCCGCGAGCTGCGCGATGGCGCGCCGGCGCTGCTCCGGCCAGTCGCGCACGGCGCCCGTGTCCGTCGCGTAGACGGCCGCGACCGCGTCGAGCGCGGTGCGGACGGCGGCCGCGAGGTCGTCGCCCCGGCCCGGCGCCCGCGCCCGCGCGCCCTGCGCCGCCACCTCGCGCAGGAACGTCACCGCGCTCGAGAAGCGGGACGCGAACTCGGTCGTCTCCTCACCCACGGCGTGCCCCGTGCTCTTCCATAGCGCGAGTACACCACGAAAGCCGCGCCGAGGGACCAAGCTACCGATTCTCGGGTGCATTTCCACGGCGGTGACGCTACAGCACGCTCCTTGATGGATCGGCGAAGGCGGGCGTAGCATCGACGCTCGTTCCGGACGTTCCGCAGGCGCATCCGTCGGCTCGTGCCCGGCGGCTCCGCAGCCCGCGCTCGCGCGCGCCATCGCGACACGAAGCCACACGCGAACCCGACAGGAGACTCGAAATGACCCCCGAGACAGCCTCCGCGAAGCTCCAGGACCGAGCGGCGTCGACGGCCGAGCAGGACCTCGGCCACTTCATCGGCGGCCGCCGGGTGGCCGGCCGGAGCGGGCGGGCCGGCG
>DASSQM010000627.1:0-4919 GCA_035702465.1 Anaeromyxobacter sp.
TCGAGTCCGCGGCCCAGCGCGTCGCCGCGGTCGAGCGGCGGCTCGACGCGGCGCTCGACGGCGTCGAGGCGAGGCTCCAGAATCTCGCCGCTCGCTCGGGGATCCCGAGCGCGCCGTCCGAGCTCCGCGAGGCGGTCGCGCGGCTCCTCCCGGCCGCGCGGCGCAAGCTCGGCCAGGCGCTCGACGTCCTGCGGCTCCTCGACCCTCCCGAGCGGCTCGATCGCTTCGGGATGGACGCCCGCTTCGCGGAGCGCCTCGACGCGGTCGTGGAGGTCCTGGCCTCGGTCTGGTGGCGCGTCGCGGTCCTCGACGTCGGCATGGTGCCGTCGTCCGGGCCCGCCGTGATCGTCGCGAACCACGCCGGCGCCGTGCCGTGGGACGCGCTCGTCCTGCGCCACGCCCTGAAGCGCGGGCACCCGGCGCACCGCGAGCTCCGGCCGCTCCTCGACGACGCGGAGTGCGCGCTGCCCTTGTTCGGCGCCGCGGCCGTCCGCTACGGCGCAGTGCGGGCGTCGCCGGAGGCCGCGCACGCGATCCTCTCCGCCGGAGACCTCGTGAGCGTCTTCCCGGAGGGGAGCGCGGTCGCGCGGAAGCCGTGGCGGGATCGCTACCGCATCCAGCAGTTCGGCCGCGGCGGGTTCGCGAAGGTCGCGCTGCGGGCGCGCGCTCCCATCGTTCCGTGCGCCATCGTGGGCAGCGAGGAGGCGTCGCCCGCGATCTCGAGGGCCGGTTGGCTCGCGGATCGCCTCGGCATCCCGCTCGTCCCCGGCACCTCGTCGCTCCGGTTCGCGACCGCGGCGCTCGTGCCCCTGCCGTCCCGTTGGACGCTCCGCTTCGGCGAGCCGGTCGACGTGAGCGGGCTGCCGCCGGATGCCGCCGACGACGCGGCGACGGTCTCCGAGATCTCCGAGACCGTCCGCACGACGCTCCAGGCGATGGTCGACGAGGGCGTCGCGGCGCGGACGTCCGTGTTCCTCTAGGCGCGCGGCCTCGGGAGTCGCCTCGCCGCGCATCTACCCTGCAGGGGATGCGCTTGCGCGCACCCGGACCCACCCTTCTCGCAGGAGGTCCAAGAAACGGGGCCGCGATCCCGACCAGGGAGCCACGGGGGGCGTCAATGCTGGAGACGGTGGAAGCGGCAGGCGACGTCCAGCGCGATTCGTTCATCCGATTGATGGCGGAGGCTCTCCCGCTCGCCGGCTACGGGGGCGTGCGGGCGGACCTGCCCGGCTGGGATCAGCCGGAGATCATCCACGGCGCCATGCGCGATCATCGCCCGAGCCTCTTCTGCGAGGCGCCGAAGCCGACCTTCATGGACGTGCTCTCGCCGGGTCCGGTCACGCTCGAGGAGGTGGCGAGCCGCTGGCAGCTGTTCGCCTCCGCGGCCGAGCTGACGGGCGGCGAGTTCCACGTCGTCATCCCGCGCTGGGTCGCCGGGCGCGACGGCCGCCACGTCGCGAAGCAGATCGCCGAGCTCGTCGGCGTCCGCATCGGGTACATCTGGGCCGTCTAGCCCTCAGCGCGACTCGGGCGCCTGTCCGCCGCTGTCCGCCGTGACCGGCTCGGACGCGCCGTGCGCCTTCGCCTGCGCCACGGCGTGGAGGAACGCCCACATGTCGGACGCGCCCTCGGCCCCGGGATCGTCGCCGCGCGCCGCCTTCCACCCCGGGTGCCGGTCGAGCAGGGCCGAGAACGGCCCCTGGCGCATGCGCGAGGCGACCGTGGTGAGCTCCGGGCCGCGATCGCCGCCGACGCCGCGCATGCGATGGCAGGCGAGGCAGCGATCGCCGAACAGCGTCGAGCCGCGCCGGGCGCCCTCCGGCGCGCCGTCGGGCGTCGCGAGCGCCGGTCCGAACGTCCGCTGCGAGTCGACGAGCTCGAGGGCCACGACGTCGTGCGCCCACCAGAGCGCCACGCGCGGATCCGTCTCGATCCCGCGCTGATCGGCGGTCGGCCACGCGAGCACGCTCGACGTTCGCACGCCGTCGACGTGGTCCGCGAGGACCGCCTTGTTCTGGAGGATGAGCGTGAGCGGGATCGCGATCGCCGCCCGATCCGCCGTCCGCACGAGGACGGTGTCGGCGCCCTTCTGCGCCTCGACGCGCTTGCTCACGAGCTCGTCGACGGACGCGCCCTCCCACATCGCCTCACGTCCGGTGGCGGGATCGACGCCGCGGACGGCGCGCCGCGGCAGCTTCTCGAGGTCGGTCCGGCCGAGCGAGAACGGGCCGCCCTTCACCGCTCCGCCGATGGTGAGGGCCGGCGAGCCGCTGGCGTTCTTCGGCAGCCTGGGCGCGCCCGAGCACGCTGCGAGCGAAAGGAGCAAGACGCTGATCTTTCTCATGGATGCCTTTCGGGATATCGTGCCGCGGTCCCCTTCATCATCTTCTCCTGGAGCTCCACCATGGCACGCGCCTTCGTCGGAAGCATGGAATGCCGGGTCCACGTCGACAAGGATCTGGGAGACACGTGGGCCGTGACCGTCTACCCCCCGCCGACCTCGAAGGGTCCTGTCGCGCCACTCGTCGTGAAGCTGCAGGGCACGGACAAGGAGAAGGCGACCCGGGGCGCGCTGGAGATCCTCGTGAAGTCCGGCAAGATCGACCGCTTCGAGCCGTAGCCGCACCCCCGGGCGCCGATCCCGTCGAGGCCCGGTCCCCCCGACCCACCCGATGCCCGAGCGTGAACGTTCCGCCTGGCGACCCACCGGTGACGCTCCGGAGGGCGCCGACTCGATAGCGAGCGAGCTCGCTTCCCGCATGGCCGCGGCGCCGTCGGCGCCGGGCGACGCGATGGACTGGGTCGCCGTCGCTGCCGCGTTCGAGCACGAGGCGTCGGCGCTGGGGCCGCGACCGGCGGCGGCGCAGCTCCTCTTCGAGGCGGGGCGCATCTACGAGGAGCACCTCGACGACCCGGCGGCGGCCCTCTCCTTCCACCGCCGCGCGCTCCACCTCGACCCGGGGTTCCTGCCGAACCTGCGCGCGTGCCGTCGGCTCGCCATGGACGCGGGGGACGACGCGCTCGCGGCCGACGCGCTCGACGCGGAGGCGCGCGCGGCGACGGATCCCGCCGTGCGCTCGGACCTGCTGCTCATGCGCGGGCGGCTCCTCGCGGCGCTGGGGAAGGCCGCCGAGGCGCGCGACGTGCTGGAGCGCGCCGCCGCCGCCGCGCCGGACGGGTTCGCGGCGGCGGAGGAGGCCGCCCGGCTCGCCGCCGTCGCCGGGGATCGCGCCGCGCTCGCCGACGCGTACGTCCGGTGCGCCCGCGCCGCAGCCGACCGCCGCCTCTCCGCCCACTACCTCTCGGCGGCGTCGGCGCTCCTCGAGGAGGCCCTCGGCGAGCCCGATCGCGCCGGGGCGCTCGCGCTCGAGGCGTTCTCGCTCGCGCCGGACGACCCGATCCTGCGCGCGGCGGCCCGCCGCCACGCGGAGCGGCTGCGCCGGACGGACGCGCTCGCCGGGATCCTGCGCGCGGAGGCGGAGGCGTCGTCGGGACGCGCGGCGGCGCAGGCCTGGCACGCGCTCGCGCAGCTCGAGGAGCGCGGCGGGAACCCGGAGGGCGCCATCGCCGCGCTGGAGCGCGGGCGCGCCGCCGCGCCCGGCGACCCGCTCGTCCTCGGCAGCCTCGCCCGGATGCGAGAGGCGCGCGGCGCGTGGGCCGACGCGTCGGAAGCGCTCGAGGCGTTCGCGCAGGCGCACCTCGCCCACGCGGAGCCGGGCCACGTCCACGAGGCGGTCCTCGCGAAGCTCCACCGCGCCGAGCTGGAGGAGGCCCAGCTCGGGCGCACGCACGTCGCGGTCCACTGCTGCCGCGAGGTGCTCGCGCTCGATCCGGGGAACCGCTCCGCGCTCTCGGCGCTCGGCCGGCTCTGCGCACGCCTCGGCGACTGGGAAGGGCTCGTCGCCGCCTTCGAGGCGGAGGCGCGCGCCGCGCCCGACTCCCGCGAGAAGGCCCAGCGCACGTTCAAGGCCGCCGAGGTCCTGGAGGAGCGGCTCGGGCGCGTCGACGACGCGCTCGCGCGGTATCGCGAGGCGCTCTCGCTCGACCCGGATCTCCTGCCGGCGCGCTCCGCCCTCGAGCGGGTCTGCGAGGCCGAGGCGCGGTGGGAGGACCTCTGCAGGCTCCTCGAGGCCGACCTCGCCGACCAGACGGTCCCCGGCGACGCCGTCGCGCACCTCTTCCGCATCGCGCGCATCCGGGAGGAGCGGCTCTCCGATCTCCCGGGCGCGGCCGCCACCTACGAGCGCATCCTCGCGGTGGAGCCCGGCAGCCGCGTGGGGCTGGCGGCGCTGGAGTCCGCGCTCGAGAAGCTCGGCCGCTTCGACGACCTCGCGGAGCTGCTCGCGAAGGACGCCGCGGCGGCCGCCGACACCCGCCGCAAGGTGTCGCTCCTCCAGCGCCGCGCCGAGCTCGTGGAGGACCGCCTCGACGACTCCGATCGCGCGCGCGCGGCGTGGGAGGACGTCCGCGCCGCGGCGCCGCGCCACCTGCCGGCGCTCCGCGCGCTGGGGCGGCTGCACGCGCGCGCGGGCCGCTGGGAGGACCTCGCGGCCATGTTCCGCGCCGAGGCGGACGCCGCGGTCGACGCGGCCGCGGCGGCGGACCTCGTCCACCGGATCGGCGAGATCCTGGAGAGACGGCTCGGACGGGCGGACGACGCGATCGCCGCGTACCGCGAGGCGACGACCCTGTCCCCGGCGCACGCGCCGGCGCTCCAGGCGCTCGCGCGCCTCCACCGCGCCCGCGGTGACGACGAGAGCCTCGTCGAGATCCTGCGCGCGCAGGCGGCGGCGCGTACCGCGCCCGACGAGCGGGCGGCGGCGCTCCTCGAGGCGCGAGGTGCCGCGCTCGGCGCGCGGGTCCGGTGCCGGCTTCCCCATCAGCGCCAGCCCGATCGGGACGACGTCCTCGGGCAGGCC
>DASSQM010000628.1:0-6068 GCA_035702465.1 Anaeromyxobacter sp.
TGCGGCGGCGGCGTCGTCGGGACGAGGTGGCACGACGCGCACTCGACCGCCTTGCGGTACCGGCCGTTCACGAGGTGGGCGCGGTGCGCGCCGGGATCGGTCATGCTGGCGAGCGAGCGCGGCGGCGCGACGGCGACGAGCGGGTCCGCATCCGCCATCTGGAGGTCCGGCGTGCCGTGGCACGCGGTGCACTGGGCGACAGCGATCGGCGCCGTGGGTCCGCCGGGGCCACCGCCCGGATCGCCGATGGGGACCACCGGCTTCTCCGGGGTCGGCGCGGCGGGACTCTCCCGGACCTTGCCGCACGCCGTGAGGACGGCGAGCGACGCGAGCAGGGACAGTGCGAGCAGATGACGCATCGGGGGACCTCGGCGGCCGTCGGCCTGGGCGCCCGGCGCGGGGGCGCCGGTGTCCTGGGAGTTGGGGACAATCACCAGTCCCAGGAAGGTGACCCGTCCTGCGGCGACTTGTGATGACGCCGATCAAGTAAGCGGGCTTGCTGCCAAAGTATCCGGACGCTTACATGTGCGCGGATACGCGCACCCCTGCGCACGCGGCGGTTTGGACGCGCTGCGGCGGCGCCGGAGTTAGGCAGATCGCGTCATCGAAGCGCGGCGCGCAGAATCCTGGAGATTCTGGTGGACCTCCCTTCCCTCCTCTCCCTCGCCCCGCCGCACCCCCGCCGCGTGGTCTGCCTCACCGAGGAGACGACCGAGACGCTCTACCGCATCGGCGCGGGCGACCTCGTGGTCGGCGTCTCGGGGTTCACGGTCCGTCCACCGGAGGCGCGGAGGAAGCCGCGCGTGTCGAGCTTCCTCTCCGCGGACGCCGAAAAGATCCTCGCGCTGCGGCCCGACCTCGTGGTGGGGTTCTCGGATCTCCAGGCGGACGTGGCGGCGGACCTCGTGCGGCGCGGGGTCCCGGTGCTCGTCACGAACCAGCGCTCCGTGGCGGAGATCCTCCAGACCATCCGGCTCGTCACCGCCGCGGTGGGCCGCGGCGACGAAGGCGCGGCGCTCGCCGACGCGCTCGCGGCGGGGCTCGGGCGCGTCGCCGACCAGGCGAGCGCGCTCCCGCGCCGCCCGCGCGCGTTCTTCGAGGAGTGGCCCGACCCGCTCATCGCGGGGATCCGCTGGGTCTCCGAGCTGCTCGAGCTCGCGGGAGGCGACGACGTGTGCGCCGAGAGCCGCGCGTCGCACGCGGCGAAGGGGCGGATCTTCCCGCCGGAGGAGGTGGCCCGGCGCGACCCGGAGGTCGTCGTCGCGAGCTGGTGCGGGAAGCGCGCGCGGCGCGGGACGATCGCCGGCCGGCCGGGCTTCGCCGCCACGCGCGCGGTGCGGGACGACCAGCTCTACGAGGTGAAGAGCGCGATCATCCTGCAGCCCGGGCCGGCGGCGCTCACGGACGGCGTCGCCGCGCTCGCGCGCATCGTCGCCGCCGTCGCGCGCGGCGAGCGGCTGCCGCCTCCGCGTCCGGGCGACCTCCGCGGGGCCTGAGGCGCCTTGCCCGTGCGGGTGCTCCGCCGCGTCCGGCGCTGCCCGGCGGAGCGCGGCGGCATACAACGCGCAGTGACGGAGGAGACCCATGACGTCCCGCGCCCGTTTCACCGCCGCGTTCCCGCTGCTCGCGTTCGCCCTCCTCCCTGCCGTTGCGGCGGCCGAGGCCCGCGCCACCGACGCCTTCCTCGACGAGACGCGCGCCCAGTGGGAGTCGCTCGCGAAGCGCGTCTGGGACACGCCCGAGATCGCGTTCCAGGAGACGCGCTCGTCGCGCGCCCTCGCCGAGGCGCTGCAGAAGGAGGGGTTCAAGGTGACGTGGGGCTCGGGCGGCATGAAGACCGCGTTCGTCGCGACCGCGGGGAGCGGCAAGCCGGTGATCGCCTACCTCGTGGAGTACGACGCGCTGCCGGCGCTGTCGCAGGCCGCCGGCAAGCCGGCGAAGGCGCCCGTCGCGGAGGGCGCGCCGGGCCACGGCTGCGGGCACAACCTGCTCGGCACCGCGTCCCTCGCCGCGGCGGTGGCGGCGAACCGCGACCGCACGTCGCGCAAGCTGGCCGGCACGATCCAGGTCCTCGGCACGCCGGCCGAGGAGGTCGGGCAGGGCAAGACCTTCATGATCCGCGACGGCGCGTTCAAGGAGACCGACGTCGCGCTCGCGTGGCACCCGGACGACCAGAACCGGGTGACGAACCGGACGCGGCTCGCGCTGTCCGGGTTCGACGTGGAGTTCTTCGGCCGCTCGTCGCACGCCGCCGCCTCGCCGTGGCTCGGCCGGAGCGCGCTCGACGCGCTCGCGCTCTTCGATCACGCCATGGCGCTCATGCGCGAGCACGTGAAGCCGACCGCGCGGATCCACCGCATGATCTCGTCCGGCGGCGCCGCGCCGAACATCATCCCGGACTACACGAAGGGCGAGTACTGGCTGCGCGACGCGTCCATCGAGGCGGTCGACGACATGGCGGCGCGCATGCGCAAGGCCGCCGAGGGCGCGGCGCTCGCGACGGAGACGCGCGCCAAGGTCACCGTGCTCTTCTCCGACCGCGACCCCGTCCCGAACGATCCGCTGAACCAGGCCATGCAGCGCGAGCTCGAGCGCGTCGGCCCGCCGGCGTTCACCGCGTCCGACGTCGAGTTCGCGAAGGCGATGCAGAAGGAGCTCGGGGTGGAGCAGCGCGGACTCGCCACGGCCGTGATGCCGTTCTCGCCGCGCAACGGCGCGACGGCGTCCTCGGACATCGGCGAGGTGAGCGCGGTCGTTCCGCTCGCGGAGCTGAACGTGGCGACGCGGCCGATCGGAACGGCGGCGCACCACTGGGCGCAGACGTCCTGCGCGGCGCACCCGGTCGGCTACAAGGGGATGCTCGTGGCCGCGAAGGTGCTCGCGGCGACGGGGATCGACCTCCTCGCGGATCCCTCCGCCGTGAAGGCCGCGAAGGAGGACTTCGCCGCGCAGACGAAGGGCAAGCCGTACGTCTCGCCCCTCTCGGCGGACGCGCGGCCGCCGCAGTGACCGATTCCCGACCGCCGCTCCGCGGCGACCTCGTGGAGGCGCTCGACGCGACGGGCTGCCGGATCCTACGGGACCTGCTGGCCGGGCGGGACGGGCGTGACCGGCGGGACAGGGTGCCCGGCGGGCGCCGGGATCAGGACCGGGCACTCCGACCGAGCGTCCTGGTACCCCTGGCAGCAGGCCCAGCACTGGCCCGCGCCGTCACGCTCCATCGTGCACTCGGGCTGGGTGATGATCCGCTCGGCCGTCGGCGAGCAGGCCGCGAGCGACAGCAACGACAGCATCAGAGCGAGCTTCCTCATGGTTTCTCCCTCCGCTCGGCGCGCGTGCGCGGCGCAGCACCTCACCCCAGCGGGCGCCGTGACCGCGATCTCCTCGACTCGTGCGCCGTCGTGATCGTGGGTACAGGCGGACAGCCGGATGTGACACACACGGCTGCGCGCAGCGTCGCTCGCGGGAACGGACCGGGCGCGCCGCCGCGGAAGGCTCGCTCACGCCCCCGGCAGCTTCAGGTCCTTGAGCCGGGCCCGCAGCTCGGTCTTGAGGAACTTGCCGACCGCGGTGCGCGGGATCTGCTCCATGAACACGAACGCGTCCGGCATCCAGAACTTGGCGAACCTCGGCTCGAGGTACTCGCGCAGCTCGTGCTCGGTGACCTTCGCGCCCTCGCGGACCACCACGCACGCGACGGGCCGCTCGTCCCACTTCGGATGCTTCACCGCCACCACCGCGGCCTCCTTCACCGCGGGGTGGCCCATGAGCGCGTTCTCGAGATCCACGGAGCTGATCCACTCGCCGCCCGACTTGATGAGGTCCTTCGAGCGGTCGGTGATGCGGACGTAGCCGTCCTTGTCGACGGTGACGACGTCGCCGGTGCGGAACCAGCCGTCCATCGTGAACTTGTCCGCCTCCGCGGGGTTCTTGTAGTAGCTCTTCGCGATCCAGGGCCCGCGCACGTGCAGCTCGCCCATGCTCTGGCCGTCTGCGGGCACCGGCCCGTTCTCGCCGATGACGCGGGTCTCGACGAACGGCACCGGGAGCCCCTGCGTCGCGCGCTTCTTGAAGCGCTCCGCCTCGGGCGCGTCGCGCAGGTGCGCCTTGAGCCGGCACACCGTCCCGACCGGCGTCATCTCGGTCATGCCCCAGGCGTGCAGGACGTGGAGGCCGTGCCGCTTCTCGAACGCCTCGATCATCGACTGCGGCGCGGCGGAGCCGCCGACGATGAGCTCCTTGAGGCTCGAGTGGTCCCAGATCTTCGGGCTCTTGTCGAGCGCCTCGAGGATCCCGAGCCACACCGTCGGCACGCCGCCGGTGACGGTGACGCGCTCGCGCTGGATGAGGTCGAGCAGGCTCGCCGGGTCGAGGTGCGGGCCGGGGAAGACCTGCTTCGCGCCGAGCATGGTGCACGCGAACGGGAGGCCCCACGCGTTCACGTGGAACATCGGCACGACCGGCATCACCACGTCCGCCTGCGACAGGTCGAGCACGTCGGGGAGCGCGACGACCAGCGAGTGCAGGGTGAGCGCGCGGTGCGTGTAGAGGACGCCCTTGGGCCGGCCCGTCGTGCCGGACGTGTAGCAGAGCCCGGCGGCCTGGTTCTCCTCGAGCCGCGGCCCGGCGAAGCTCGCGATCTCCGGCTCGATGAGCGCCTCGTAGTCGATCATCCCCTTCGGCGCCTCGCCGCCGTGCGACCACACGATCTCGTGGCGGACGCGGACCTCGTGCTTGAAGCGCTCCCACACGGGGACGAGCACGTCGTCGACGAGGAGGAACTTGTCGTCGGCGTCGTTCACGATGTAGGCGAGATCTTGCGGCGAGAGGCGCGGGTTCACCGTGTGGAGCACGCCGCCCGCGAGCGGCACGGCGAAGTAGGCCTCGAGGTGGCGGCCGTGGTTCCAGGCGAGCGTCGCCACGCGATCGCCCGGCTCGAGCCCGAGGCGCGTGAGCGCGTTCGCGAGCTTCTGCACGCGCTGGTGGAAGTCGGCGTAGGTGCTCCGCGCGATGGACTTGTCCGGGCGGCGCCACACGATCTCGCGCTCCGGAAAGTGGGTCGCCCGGTCGAAGAGGTGCTGGAGCGTGAGCGGGTAGTCCATCATCAGGCCTTCCATGGCTTCCTCCGGGTGAAGTTCGCGCGCTGCGGCGGCCTCGCGCCGCCGGTCGGGCGCCCACGCCTGGCGTTCTCGCCCGCGTCCCTGCGGGGGCGTCGCGATCGATGGCGGGCGGATCCTATCCCGACGCGATGCGGGCAGGGGCGCCCCGGAGCGGGCTGCGACGCGCAGCCCGGCGCTCCCCCGGGCAGGAAGACGCCATCCGGTC
Source organism: Anaeromyxobacter sp. (assembly GCA_035702465.1). Taxonomy (GTDB): domain Bacteria; phylum Myxococcota; class Myxococcia; order Myxococcales; family Anaeromyxobacteraceae; genus Anaeromyxobacter. The sequence continues at coordinate 5,326 of DASSQM010000628.1, forward strand.
CGAGCGTTCTCGACGTGGCACCGCCAAGTGAACGGCGGAGGAGATCATGGAAGAACCGCGCACGAACCTGCGCCGAACGGGGTGGCTCACGTGGCTCATCCCCGCGGTGGCCATCGCCGCGGCCGGGGCCTGGCTCGGCTGGCGGCTGTGGAAGGGCGGAGGGGAGTCGCCGCCCGAGCCGCAGGCCGCCGCCCCCGCGCCCGGCGCCGAAGAGCCGCAGGCGGCCGCAGCTCCCGCGCCCGCCGACGAGACGCCGGTGGACGCCGCGGGAGCGAAGCCCGTCCTCGACGCCGTCTCGCCGAACGCGCTCTTCCGTGCCTGGCTCGCCGAGGCGAACCCGGTGCGCCGCCTCGTCGTCCTCCTCGCGAACGTCGCCGAGGGCACGATCCCGCGGAAGCTCCTCTCTCCGTTCGCGCCGCACTCGCCGTTCTCGGTGGAGCGCCGCGGCGACAAGACGATCATCGCCGCCGAGTCGTACGCGCGGTACGACGCCGCCGCGGACGCGCTCGACTCGTTGGACGTGCGCGCGCTCGCGTCGGCGTACCGCCGGCTGCGCGGCGCGCTCGAGGCCGCCCTGGCGGAGCTCGGATACCCGGCCGGCTCGCTCGACCGGCTCACGCTCCGCACGCTGAATCGGATCGAGGCCGCGCCGGTCGCCGACGGCGACGTGGCGCTGGAGAACGAGGGCGGCGTCTGGATCTTCGCGGACGCGCGCACCGAGCGGCTCGGCGACCTCGAGAAGC
>DASSQM010000629.1:0-15449 GCA_035702465.1 Anaeromyxobacter sp.
TGCTGCCATGCGCGCTGCCTCGCTGCCCCCGCTCCCCGTGCTGCTCGCGGCCGGCCTCGCGGCCGGCTGTGCCGGCGCCAAGCCGCTCCAGGCGATCGACCCCGGCCAGGCGATCTCGACCGCCCCCAACGAAGCGCAGGCGGAGGTGGCGGGCGTGACGGTGCGCGCCATGCTCGGCGGATGGCGCGGCAACCCGAGGACGCTCGAGCAGCGGCTCACGCCCGTCGACGTGACGGTGCACAACGGGACCCGCAGCATCATCCGCCTCGGCCCGGAGGCGTTCACGCTCGAGACGCCGAACGGGCCGCAGCGCGTTCTCACGCAGGACGAGGCCGCGTTCGCGCTGCGCGATCTGACCGAGCGGCGGCAGGCGCGGGACCGGCCGCGCATCGGGGCGGTCGGCAACCCCACCTTCCCCGGCTACGACGCGCCCGGGGACCCCCACTCGCCCTTCGCCCGCTCACCGCCGGGGGCGCCCGTCCCCGAGCTCTCGCAGTGGTACGAGACCCAGCCGTCGTCCGGCACCCTCGCGCCCGGCGAGACCACCTCGATCATGCTCTTCTTCGGCACGCCCGCACGCTCGCTCGGACGCGCCACGTTCGACGTGAAGCTCGTGGACGCCGAGGGCACGGAGGTGGGCGAGGTGAAGATGCCGTTCGCCCGCGAGTGAGCTTCACCACACCGCGAGGAGCACCCCCGCCCAGAGGGCGACCGCTCCTCCGACGACGGCGATCGCTCCCGTCGCGTCCGCGACGGCGGACGTGCGGGCCCCGAACCGCACCGGCGGCGGGAGGGCGCGAGGACCGCGCGCTCGCGCGGGTCCCCACGTGGGCTGTGCGACGAGTTGCGCGGCTGTCGAGTTCATGTTCGGCTCCCTTCGAGCAGAGGGATACCGATGCCCGACGAGCGGATGAAGGCGCATCCGAGCGCCAGCCCCGCGCACGAACGCGCGGGGCTGGACTGGGGACACCTCCGCTTCTTCCTCGCGCTGGCGCGGACCGGCAGCCTCGCGCGCGCGGCGCGGTCGCTCGGCGTCGACCGCAACACCGTCGCCCGGCGCGTCGCCGCGCTCGAGGACGAGCTGCGGCTGCAGCTCTACGAGCGCGGGCCGCAGGGCTGGATCCGCACGTCCGCCGGCGAGGAGCTCGCCGCCCTCGCCTCGCGCGTCGAGGAGGACGTGCTCGCGCTCGCCCGGCACGCCGACGCGCGCGACACCGCGGTCAGCGGGACCGTGCGCCTCACCTCCGCGTCCCACATCGCGGCCTGCCTCATCGCGCCGGCGGTGCCGGCGTTGCGCGAGCGGCAGCCGGGGCTCGTGCTCGAGCTCGCCGTGGACCAGCGCCCGTTCGACCTCACGCGGCGCGAGGCCGACCTCGCCGTGCGGATGGGCCGGCCGCGCGATTCCGGACTCGTCACCCGCAAGCTCTCCGACGTCGCGTTCGCCCTGTACGCCGCCCCCTCGTACCTCGGGCGGCGACGCGCCGTGGACCTCGCCGGCGACGCCTTCCTGGGATTCGACGAGTCGCTCGCGTCGACGCCGCAGGAGCGCTGGCTCGCGCGCGTCGCGCCCGAGCGGCGCGTCGTGTTCCGGTGCAACAGCACGGCGGCGCTCCTCGCGGCCGCCGGGGTCGGCGTGGGGGTCGCGGTGCTGCCGTGCTTCGTGGCCGACCGCGACCCGGGGCTCGTCCGGATGGAGGGCCCGCAGCCCGTGCCGCACGAGCTGTGGCTGCTCGTTCACGGCGATCTGCGGCGCACGCCGCGCGTGCGAGCCGTCATCGACTGGCTCGACGCGCTCGTGGCCGCCGCGCGGCCCTCCCTCGCCGGAGCGGCCAAGGCCGGCGAGACCTGGCGCCGGAACGCGCCCGGACGCTGAGGCCTCGACGGCGGCGGTTTCGCCGCGCCCGGGGGTTCGCGCTACACTCGGCCGGGTGACCGGAGAACCCCGATCGACGGCCTCCCGGGGCGACCGCGCCTGGCGCGTCCGGCGCGTCGTCTCCGAGGTGGTCCTCCCGGCCCTCTTCCCGGAGGCCCCCCTCGACGACACGCCGTGGCAGGGTCTGTGGCGCGAGCAGGAGGACCGCACCCTCCTCCACGTCTCGCGCATCCTGCTCGTCCTCACCGCGGCGGTGGAGGTCGCGCACTGGTTCTTCGTCGATCGCGCGGTCGGGCTCTCGTCGCCCCGCTGGTTCGCGTACCGCTTCGGAAGCGCCGCGCTCTACCTCTTCCTGTTCGCGCTCACCTTCCTCCCTTCGTTCCACCGAGCACCGCTCGTCCGGCTCCCGCTGCTCGCGCTCGCGCTCGTGCTCGGCTCGCTCCAGGCGAAGTCGGTCGAGTGGGAACCCAACATCGTCTACGTCTGGGCGTTCGCGGTGACGGTCCCTCCGCTCGTCTTCCTGCGCATGTCGTCGCTCTCGACGGTCGTCGCCCTCGTCGCGTCCGTCGGCGTGCAGTGGCTCGTGGCCTGGCGGAACACCGCCATCCCGCCGGCGAGCCTCCTCTCCTGGACCGCCGCGTCGGCCATCATCGTGGTCGCGGCGCGCGCGCGCATGGCGCTCGACGTCCGCTCGTTCGTCGCCGAGCGGCGCGAGCTGGACGCGCAGAAGAAGCTCATCGAGACGCAGATCGAGCTCGATCGCGTGAAGACGAGCTTCTTCACGAACGTCTCGCACGAGCTGCGCACGCCGCTCACGCTCATCGTGGCCCCGCTCGAGGCGATGCTCGCCGCGGGCCGCGCCGTGCCGAGGGAGCTCCGGGCCGAGCTGGAGGCCATGCACCGCAACGCGGAGCGCCTCCTCCGCCACGTGAACGCCCTGCTCCACCTCGCCCGGCTCGACGCGAGGCGCGAGTTCCTGAAGCTCGAGGAGGTCGACGCCGCGGAGCTCTTGCGCGGCGTCGTGGAGAGCGGCCGCGACGCGGCCCGCAAGCGCCACGTCGAGCTCCGGCTCGACGCGGAGGACGCCCTGCCCCGCGTCCCGCTCGATCGCGAGAAGATCGAGCAGATCGCGCTGAACCTCCTCGGGAACGCGCTCCGCTTCACGGGCGGGACCGAGATCCGTCCGAGCCACATCACCGTCCGCTGCGGCCTGCGCGGCGCGCAGTTCTTCCTCGAGGTCGAGGACGACGGCGCCGGCGTCCCGCCCGAGGACCTCGCGAGGATCTTCGACCGGTTCCACCAGTTCACCGGGCACGCCGCGCGCGGGGTGGGGACCGGTGTCGGCCTCGCGCTCGTGAAGGAGCTCGCCGAGTTCCACATGGGATCCGTCGCGGTGCGGAGCCGCGTGGGGCGGGGCTCGACCTTCACGGTCGAGCTCCCGCTGGATCCCTCCGTCTACCCGCCCGACCGCCTCGACCGCCGGCAGGAGGACCTCCGGCCGTCGGTGGAGCGGCGGAGGCCCCTGCTGCGGCCGCGGCTCGAGCTCGTCTCCTCGGCCGTGGAGCGCGGCGGCGGCGCCGTCGCCCGCCGAGGACGAGCCGGCGCTCGCGCTCGCCGCGGACGAGCTCGCCAAGGTGAACTTCGATCTCGTGCTGTCGAGGCGGCAGGTGCTCCTCGACACCATGGAGGCGTTCGCCCTCGCGGTCGACGCCAAGGACCCGTACAACCAGGGACACTCGCGCCGCGTCGCCATCCTGGCGGAGCGCGTGGCGCGCGAGATGGGGCTCTCCGAGAAGGACCAGGAGACCGCCCGCATCGCGGGGATCCTGCACGACGTCGGCAAGATCGCGACGCCGGAGTCGGTGCTCGTGAAGCCGGGCCGGCTCGAGCCCGAGGAGTACGAGCTCCTCAAGAAGCACGCGGTGCTCGGCCACCGCATCGTCTCCGCCGTGAAGGAGCTCGAGCAGGTGGGGCAGGCGATCCTCCACCACCACGAGCGCTTCGACGGCGAGGGGTACCCCGCCGGCCTCGCACGCGAGGTCATCCCGCCCGTCTCGCGCATCCTCGCGGTCTGCGACACCTACGACGCGATGACGACGGAGCGCCCGTACCGGCACAGCCTCGGCCACGCGGCCGCCGTCGACGAGCTGGCGCGCTGCGCCGGGCGGCAGCTCGACCCGGACGCCGTGCGCGCGTTCCTGCGGCTGTACCGGAACGCCGCGCCCGCCTATCCGGCGTTCCCGTCGGGGCTGCGCGACCTCGCCGGCGCGACGGCGACCGGCGCCGAGCCGTCGCGCTCGTAGCGGAGACGCGGCAGGAACCTCCCCGTGCGCGCGGCGTAGGCGCGGTACGCGTCCGCGAGCGGGCCCCGCGCGAAGGCCTCCTCCTCCTGCGCCGCGGCGCGCCAGTACGTGATCGCCCCCGCCGCGACGGCAGGCGCGAGCCACGGCGTTCCGGCCGCCACCGCCCCGGCCAGGAACCCGAGCACGTACGCCGCGTAGCACGGATGCCGCACGAGCGCGTACGGCCCCGCCGTCTGCACGTGGTCCGGGGCGACCCCCGCGAACGCGAGCGCGAGCTTTCGCGCGCGGTTCGTCCAGGAGGCCCACAGGAAGAGCCCGGCGGCGGCCGCGAGCATGGCGATCGCAGCGATGCCTCGCCCCGGCGGCACGGGGGCCGCCGCGACCGCGACGAGCTCGACCGCGAGGATGGGGCCGGACACCCGGGACGCGCGGTAGCGGTGCCCTCGCGGCGGCCGCCGGAACGCGACGCGGACGCCCGCGAGGAACGTGAGCGCCGTCGCGACGAGCGCGGCGAGCACGGCGGCGCGGAGGTCCGTCACCGGCTCCGCTCCGCGCGGCGCTGCATGCGTTCGACGAGCGCCGCCACGGGCGCGAGGCACCGGATGAGTCGCACCTTCGCGGCGAGCCGGAAGCTCCGCGGGACCACGCCGGAGCGCTTCGCGAAGCGCCAGAGATCCGTCCCGATGGCGAAGTGCCAGGCGATGGGGTTCATGCCCCCGCACACCATCGACACGACGTCGCCGATCATGACGTGGTGCCGGAGCCCCATCGTCGGGTGCACGTACGTGACGCCGACGTCCTTGCAGCCGAGCTTCTTGTACAGGGGCCGCAGCGAGTCCGTGCAGCTCATGAGCAGCCAGCGCCGGCCCGAGCCGAGCGTCACGATCGCCATCTGCTTCAGGACGGACGCGAAGAGATCGTTCCCCCGGAAGTCCGGGTGCGTGCACGTCTTGGAGCTCTCGATCATCTCGGTGCGCGGCGGCAACCAGCTCGGCAGCTTCACGTAGTCGTCGTGCTTCAGCGGATCCGCGTCGGTCCGTGCGAACACCACGCGCGTCGAGCCCACCAGGCGCCCGTGGTGCCGCGCCGTGATGATGCGCGATCGCGCGTCGAGCTCGTCGCCCATCTGCGCGTCCGGCACGTCCGGCGAGACCTTCCCGGCGTGCACGTACGCGAGCTTCCGCAGCGCGAGCACCTCCGCGTACTCCTCGTCCGTCGTCACGGACGCGAAGTCGAAGGCCCGGCTCATCGAGCGGACGCGCAGCCCCTCGGACCGGAGGTGACCCGGCGTCGCGCCCGGGCTGAACTGCAGCAGGTATTGACCGACGGTCTCGGCGGCGCGCGTCCCCTCCGCCTCCCACGTGACGCCGACCGAGAGCGACGGCTTGCCCGCGTCCTCGACGACCTCGGCGCGCGCGACGCGCAGCGAGAGCCTCACCTGGTCGAGCGTGGGGAACGAGCACGTCGCGTCGAGCGTCGTCCCGGGCACGAGGAACTTGTTCCGCAAGCTCGTGAGGAGACGCATGCCGTGACGGGAGATCTCGACGACCCGGAAGTGGACGAAGTCGGCGTAGCGCACGCCGCTCGGCGCGATGCCGGTGGGGAGGTACTCCGGCCCGCAGCGCCACCGGGCGCCGACGCGCCGATCGCTCACGACGCGCGGGGCGTCCGCGTCTCGCCAGCGGGCGGAGAGGAGCGTGCGCCCGCGCTCCTCGCGCACGGACGCGATCTCGAGCGCGTGGAAGCGCACGCGGTCGGGGCCGAGCTGCAGCGCGAGATCGATCCGGTCGCCGGCGCGCGCGGCCCCGAGGTGGAGGGCGCGCACGAGCTCCACGCCGAGCGGGCTGATGCGCCAGACCTGGACCGGCGCCTCGTCCCGATCCCGCTCGGACGCGAGACGCGCGCGGCCGGAGACGGGATCGCCGGGCCGCACGTCCGCGGGGAAGACGCTGCCGTGGACGGAGCGTTTGACGCCGGGTGCATCGAGCGCCCGGGCCGGCGCCGGCGCCGCGAGCGCGTTCGGGTGGAGCTGCTCGGCGACATCGACCCACGCAGGAACGGTCTTCATGCGCATCTCTCCCATCGGGCGTGCTTCACCTACCCTCGTGCCGTCGTACCTACCACGGCTGGAGCGTCACGTTGCGTGACGGCCCGCAAGAGCATCGTCCGGGGATGGGGTGATCCGCACCTCGTGGGCCGATGTGGGCCAATGGCGCCGAGGTGGGACGCCGGCGGGCGAATATTCACTCAGCGGCGAACGGGACGAGACGGCTGCTCGCGGGCGAGCGCCGGCGTCAGGCGGTAAGCTCGCCGCGCGCGACCTCCACCACGTAGCCGCCCACGCGCACGTCCGAGACGCGGTCGCGATCCCCCCCGGCGCGAACGACGATGCGGCTCGGGCGCCTCGCCTCGAGGCCCTGCTCGATGACCACCGTCTGGCCGGGTGCGGCGAGACCTTGCCGGACGACCCATGCGGCGCAGCATCCTGCCGCCGAGCCGGTCGCGGGATCCTCGCCGCCGTAGAAGATCATGCGCGCGTGCAGGTCGGCGGACGGGTCCTCCGTCTCCCGGGAGACGAGGTAGAAGAACCGGGCGTCCGTCCCCGCGAGATAGCCGTCGACGCGCGTCCAGTCGACGCGCAGGGCGCGCAGCGTCGCGAGCGAGCGGAACGGCACGATGGCGAACTCGAGGCCGGTGGAGACCGTCTGGATGGCGGCGCGCGGGTCGAGCTCGTCCTGGGCGACGCCGAGGGCTCGCGCGACGGCGCCGCGGTCGTGGACCTGCCCGAACGCCGGATCGCGCTGGCGCATCTCGCCGAACGTGCCGTCGTCCCGGTCCTCGAAGCGGACCGGGATCTCGCCCACGCCGAGCGCGAGCACGACCTCGTGCGCGCGGGTCGCGCCGCGGAGGACGAAGGCGGTGCCGAGCGTAGGGTGGCCCGCGAACGGCACCTCCTCGCCCACGGTGAAGATGCGCACGCGCGTGGGCGCGCCGGGCGGGGCGGCGGGATCGGGGAGCACGAACGTCGTCTCGGAGAGGTTCGTCTCGCGCGCGATGGCCTGCATCTCCGCGCAGGAGAGGCCGCGCGCGTCCGTGAACACCGCGAGCGCGTTCCCCTCGAGGGCGCGGGAGGTGAACACGTCGACCTGGACGTAGGGGAGGCGCCGGGGGCTCATGGGCGAGAGCGTGTCCGCCGGCGCCCCGCGGAGCGAGGCGCCGGATGGGGCGGCCGGCCTACGCCGCGCGCTGCTTCGCGCCGATGCGGATGCGCACCTCGCGCTGCGCCACGTCGAACGAGACCTCGATGTAGCTCAGCATGGCGAGGACGAACGCGAACATGAGGAGGAGGCCCGCGATGTCGTACGCACCGGCGTACGAGCCGGTCCGGTCGGCGATGCGGCCGGCGAGCGTCGGGCCGATGACGCCTCCGAGGCCCCACGCCGTGAACAGCACGCCGTAGTTGAGCCCCATGTTCTTCGTGCCCCACCGGTCGGCGGTGGTGGCGGGGAACAGCGACAGGCACGCGCCGTAGCTGAAGCCGACCACCGACGCGCCCAGGATGAACCCGCCCACCGTCGTGAACGACGGGAAGAAGAACATCATCGTCGCCTGCAGGATGCAGACGATGCCGATGGTGACCACGCGGCCGATGTAGTCGGAGATGACGCCCGCCACCACGCGGCCGCCCGCGTTGAACGCGGCGAGCAGCGCCACGAACACGAAGCCGACCTTGATCGTGTCGCCCGACTGCACGGACACGATGCGCGCCATGTGGCCGATGATCATGAGGCCGGCGGTCGCGGCGCACGCGTACTGCGCGTACAGCATGTAGAAGGAGCTCGTGCGGATCATCTCGCGCCAGGTCTTCTCCGGGCGCGCGGCGCCCGCCGCCGCGCTCCCCGCCTTCGCGACGGGCTTCGCCGGATGCTCGGGGTTCCGGATGAACTGCGCGAACGCCGTCGCCACGACGAGGAACGCGATCCCGAGGATGCGGAACGACGCCCCCACGCCGTAGGTGGCGAGGAGGTGCTTCGAGAGCGGCGCGATGTACACGGGCGCGATGCCGAAGCCGCCCACCACGATGCCGGTGATGAGGCCCTTCTTCTCCGGCGGGAACCACTTCACCGCCGCGGGCGTCGCCGCGGCGTAGCCGAGGCCGAACCCCGTCCCGGCGAGGAGGCCGAAGCCGGCGAGCGCCGGGAGGACCGACGTGCGCGTGGCGAAGCTCGCGACGACGAGCCCGAGCCCGGTGAGGATGCCGCCGAGCGAGGCGACCACGCGCGGGCCGAGCTTGTCCTGGAGGCGGCCGGCCGGGACCATCATGAGCGCGAAGCACGCGATGGCGATGGTGTACGGGAGCGTCGCCTGCGTCTTCGTCCACCCGAAGCCGCCGCGCGCCACCGGCTCCACGAGCTGCTTCGAGAAGACGCTCCACGCGTAGAGGATGCCGAGCGCGAGGTTCAGCCCCGTGCCCGCGAGCACGACCCCCCAGCCCCTTCGCACCATCGGTACGCCCCCCGGGAAGCATTTCCCTGCGTGATTTGCGGCGCGCGAGCGTAGCAGGAAGGGATTGCGCAGCGCGCACGCGCTGGCGCGACCCAGCGCCGCGATCCGCTCGGCGCGCGCGCGCCGGCGCGGCGGCGCGCGGCCGCGGCGCACCGGGTGCGCGACGGCTCGCCTCCGCGGCGCAGCGGATGCGCCGGGAGTTGCGCGCGAGGAGCCCGCGCGCTCGCAGTGCGACGATCGGGCGCTTGCACGCCGCCGGACGGCTCCGCGACGCGGCGGCTCGCGGTCGCGTCCGCGCGGTGGTACACGCGTGGGGTGGCCGGCTCCGGGCGCCTCGTCTCCGACCTCCTCACCGGCGACGCGCGCCTGGCGGAGCTGGCGGCGCGCTGCCTCGACCTGCGCGCGCTGCTCGCGATCCGCCGCCGGCGCATCGGCGCCGGGCTCGTGGGCGGGAAGGCGGCGGGGATGCTCCTCGCGCGCGCCATCCTCCTGCGGGCGGACCCGCGCTGGGCGTCGCGCCTGGAGCCGCACGACGCCTGGTTCGTCGGCGCCGACGCCTTCCGCGAGCACCTCGTCCGGAGCGGCGCGCCGGTCGACGCGTCGCGGGATGGCGGGAGCGCGCTGCTGGCGAACGCCGCCGCGTTCCGCGAGCGGATCCGCGCGGGCCCGTTCCCGGAGGAGCTCCTCGCGCGCTTGCGCTCCGTGCTCGCGCGCTGCGGCGACGCGCCGATCGTCGTGCGCTCCTCGTCGATCCTCGAGGACGGCTTCGACAACGCGTTCACGGGCAAGTACGAGAGCGTCTTCTGCGCGAACCGCGGCCCGCCCGAGGCGCGGCTCGCGGCGCTCCTCGCGGCGATCCGCGAGGTGTGGGCGAGCGCGTTCGCGGACGAGGCCCTGCGCTACCGCCAGCGCCGCGGGATCCTCGACCGCGAGGAGGCGATGGCCGTCGTCGTCCAGCGCGTCTCGGGCGCCGCGCACGGCGAGCTCTTCTTCCCGCACGTCGCGGGCGTGGCGCTCTCGTACAACCCATGGGCGTGGGACGAGGCGATCGATCCGCGCGCCGGGATGGCGCGCATCGTGTTCGGGCTCGGCACCCGCGCGGTGGATCGCCCGGACGACGATCACACCCGCCTCGTCGCCCTCGATCAGCCGCTCGCGCGGCCCGACGGTGGCCGCGGCGATCCCGCCGAGCACGCCCAGCGTCGGGTCGACGTGGTGGACCTCTCCCGCGGGGGCTTCGCCTCGCTTCCCTTCGAGGAGGTGGCGCGCGCGAGCCCGGGGCTGCCCCTCGACCTCTTCGCCGCCGCCGGACGAGGCGGCCCGCCCGTGCTCACGTTCCACAAGCTCCTCGCGGCGACGCCGTTCGCGGAGTGGGTCCGCGCGCTCGTGCGAACGCTCGCGGACGTGTACCGCTTCCCGGTCGAGGTCGAGCTCACCGCGAACTTCCTCGCGGGAGGACGGCTGCAGCTCAACGTCGTGCAGTGCCGGCCGCTGCAGATCAAGGAGGGCGGCACCGCCGCGCCGCCGCCGAAGGACCTGCCCGAGGACGCCGTGGTGCTCGCGAGCCGCGGCCCCATCGTGGGGCGCAGCACGAGCGCCGACGTGGACCGCGTCGTGTTCGTCGATCCCGACGCGTACGATCGCCTCGCGCTCCCGGACCGCCACGAGGTCGCGCGGGTGGTGGGCCGCGCGGTCGCGCTCGGGGCGCCGGAGCGCCTGCGCGTCCTCCTCGTGGGCCCGGGGCGCTGGGGGACGCGCACGCTCACCGCGGGCGTCCCGACGTCGTTCGCGGAGATCCACGGCGCCGCCGCGATCTGCGAGGTGGTGCGGGCCGGCGGACAGGGCGCCCCCGAGGTCTCGCTCGGCTCGCACTTCTTCGACGAGCTCGTCGAGGCCGACATGCTCTACCTCGCCGTCCACGCGGGCCGCCCGGGACACCGCATCGCGGACGGCGTGCTGCGCGCTGCGCCGAACCGGCTCCGGGAGATCCTGCCCCGCGACGCGCGACTCGCGGACGTCGTGCGCGTCATCGACTTCCCGCTCCGCGGAGACCGCCGCTCGCTGCGCCTCCACGCGGACTTCGTACGGCAGGAGGCGCTCTGCTACCTCTCCGCAGACACGCGCCCGTGAGCCCACACGGAATTGACCAACCGTGATTGGCGATCAGGAAAGGGATGCGGCAGGATGTCGCGAGCGGTTCGACGTGGCGCACGCCGGGGGGGGAAGGAGCGAGGGATGCCGGCGGTCGGCAGCGGAGCGGTCACGAAGGTCCCGGCGCCCGCCGGGTGCGTGAAGGGAACGCTGGTCGTCGCGCGGATGAAGTACCTGCGCGCGCTGGGTCCGGACGCGTGCGAGCGCGTCCTCCGCAGGCTCTCGCAGTCGGACCAGCAGGTGCTCCGCGGCATGCTCTTGCCGAGCAGCTGGTACGCGGCGGACCTGCTCGTCCGGCTGGAGATGACGATCGCGGCGGTGCTCGCCAAGGGCGACCGCCGGGCGCTGTTCGTCGACATGGGCCGCTTCTCGGCCGACACGAACCTCGGGCCGGGTGGGGTCCAGCGGCCGTACCTGCGCGAGGACGACCCGCACTTCCTGCTCCGCAACGCGCCACGGATGTTCGCGTCCCAGCACAGCGGCGGCACGCGGACGTACGAGCAGACCGGGCCGAAGAGCGCGGTCGTCCGCACGCTCGACCCGGGCGCCGAGGCCGGCGCGGACGACTGCCTCACGGCTGTGGGCTGGTTCCGCCGCGCCATCGAGCTGTCCGGCGGCCAGTCGGTCGTGGTGGACGAGACGCGGTGCCGCGCGCGCGGCGCGCCGTGCTGCGAGTACGTCTGCAGATGGGCCTGAGCCGCTACGTCGAGAACAGCCTCTCCATCTCCTTCCGCGCCCGCACCACGCCGGTGCCGCCGTCGATCTCGACCTCTGCCCAGCGCACCGGCGCGCCGGCGCGCACGGCCGACGTGAGCCTCACCCCGTGCGCGAGCCCGATGGGGAGCGCGTCCGCGCGGCGCGCGTCCGCGGCGGGCATGAGCTTGCCGTAGACGAGGAACCCGCCCTCGCCGTCGAGCACCTCGCCGGAGGCGAGGTCCCGCTTCGCGGTCGCGGCCACGTCCGCGATCCACGCGCGCGGCGCGCCGGTGGGCTCCTTGCGCAGCCCTGCGGACGCGATCGAGATGCCGAGCTCGAGGCCGATGAGGTGGTACGGGCGCCAGAGCGCCGCGTACCGGCCGCTCTCGTCCGTCGCGATGCCGTACTCGGAGAAGCACCGCGCGGCGTAGTCCGTCGGCGCCTCGAAGACGACGTACACGCCCCAGCGCAGGTCGCGCTCGACCTGCGCGCCGTCGCGGCGGAGGCTCGAGACGACCTCCACCTGGCCGGCGTGGTGCAGCGTCCCGCCCGCGTCGCGTGGGCGCAGCACGCGCGGCAGCTCGTCCGTGCCGCAGGGCGGGAACGCGAGCCCGTCGGGCGCGGGGGCGAGGCCGGTGGCGTTCGCGACCGCCGCCATCTCGATGGCGGACTTCGTGCCGTCGAGGAACGAGTTGAACATGCGCGCGTTCATCCCGGCCGCCCGGGCCTGCTCCGGCGGGATGCCGTAGTCGGCCCACACGCTGTCCGGCGTGGACTGGTGATAGCGCGGCAGGTACTTCGTCCCCTTCCCCGCCGCGACCACCGGGAAGCCGGCCGCGCGCGCCCAGTCGACGAGCTCGCAGATGAGCGCCGGCTGATCGCCGTACGCGAGGGAGTAGACGACGCCGGCCTCGCGGCACCGGCGCGCGAGGAAAGGGCCGCAGAGCGCGTCGGCCTCGACGTTCACCATCACCACGTGCTTCCCGCCCCGCGCGCAGGCGAGCGCGATCCCGACGCCGGCGGCCGGGCTCCCCGTCGCGTCCACCACCACCTCGACCTCGGGGCCCTCGATGAGCGCCTCGGCGTCCTCCGTGAGGAACGTCGTGCCGCGGCGGCCCGCCTCGGCGGCGGTCTTCGCTGCGATCCGCTCCGGCGCGAACCCGGCCATGGCGAGCGCCGCGCGGGCCCGCTCCGGCTTCAGGTCTGCTACGGCGAGCACGTGGATCCCCGGCGTCCGCGCCGCCTGCGAGAGCCACATGGTGCCGAACTTGCCCGCGCCGACGAGGGCCACGCGCAGCGGCCGCCCGGCCGAGCCGCGCTCCGAGAGCATCGAGTGGAGGTTCATGTTCCCTTCCCTCTTCCGGCTGCCGCGACGAACGCAGCCACGTCGCGCCAGACCGACTCGAACCGCGCCCGGGTGAACCCCGTGCCGGAGGCGACCCAGTCGAAGTGCGGCGGCACGTGCGTGGGATGATCGAAGTGGCCGATGATGTCGTGGTGATCGGCCCACGCCACCCGGATGAGCTCGCCGCGCGCCTGCGAGAGCGTCGGGACCCATCCGTCGTTCGAGCGGTGGTCGACCGCCTTCCGGAACGCGCGCGACAGCGCCGCGACGCGCTCGCGCGGCACGCGCACCCGGTCCGGCGGGGTGCGCGAGGTGATCCGGTAGAGCGCCACGAAGAGGGCGTGCGTCGCGTGGGCGTAGGGATTCACGCCCGCGCCCACGAACGAGCGCAGCCCGGGCGGGCGCGCCCGCGTGACGACGCACCCGTACCGGATCGAGGCCCGGTCCGCGACGGCCGCGTCGAACGCCGCCGCGCCTGCCGGCGTGATCTGCGCGAGCAGGTCCTGGTCCTCGCCGACCTCCGCGAAGAACGTCTCGATCGCCCTCCGCCGGTCGGCCGAGAAATCGCCGAGGAGCTGCTCCCAGAGCTGCTGCACGAGCGTGTCGGGCGCCGCGCTCCAGCGCAGCACGTGCGCGAGCTTCAGCACCACCTTGATCGGCAGCCGACCGGCGCGGAGCGCGTACATCGTGCTCACCGACAGGAGCTTCAGGAGCTGCTGCCCGAAGATCGATCCGAAGGCATGCGCCACGGGGGTCCCGTGGTGCGGGGTCGAGACCGCGACCACGGCGCGGATGCTGGCGGCGCAGCGCTCCACGTCGGCGCGGGTCGGGAGCGTCACCCCGGGCGAGGCGAGGAGGCGCGCGTCGAGACCGCCGCTCGAGTGCCCGACGACGCTGACCGCGGCGGGCCCCGCCTCGAGGGCCTTCTCCACGCTCTCCGCGAGGATCGCGGCCCGCCGCTCGAGCGACGCGGTCGGGATGGTGTGGACGACCTGCACCTCGCCGCGGACGCCGACCTGCGGCAGGACCTCGGCGAGGAAGTCCCGGACGTGCGCGAAGTACGCGAACTCGCCCAGCGTCGCGAACCCGAAGAACCCGGGCACGAGCAGGACGTGATGGGGACCCGGCACGGCGCCGAGTGTAGCGGCCGCTCAGCGATCCCGCTTGGGGGTGATCCGCGGCGCCTTGGGCGTGGCGCGCCGCACGGACCTGAACCGCTGCAGCTCGTCCGCCGCGGTCCGCTCCTCTGCACCGTCCAGGAGCCGCCCGTAGAGCAGGCGCAGCAACCGCAGCCGCTTGCGGTAGATGCCGAAGAGGGCCACCAGAAGCTCGTTGTTCCGCCACTCGGCAACGACGTCGAGGACGGTGCGGAACGAGTCTTCTTCCCTGCGGAAGCGGGCGAGCGCCTGCTGCGCGCTCGTCGTCGGCATCTTCAGCACTCGTCCCATCGCCGCCCCCCGGAGGCCGGACGAGATCCCGGCACGCTTCACGGTGCGTCCGTCACCGACAGTGGCGTAGGCCTCAGGTAGGGGCGGTTCGCGGCGGCGCCGGAAAGCGCGATCACGACGCCCCACGGAACCGCTTCAGGGCGGCTTTCACGAAGCGCGACCGCACCTGCTCCTGCGCGAGCAGGGCCTGCGCCGGGGGCAGCGCCACGATCGCGTCGACAGCGCGGTACAGGAACCGGCTCCCGAGGCCCGGACCCTCGTCGAAGAGGAGGTCGGCGAGCCGGTTCCGCTCGAGGGCCTGGCGCACCACGCGCTCGATCGCGCTCGCCGGAACGGGGCGCGTCTTGCCGCCCGGGACCATGGAGAGGGCGTCCTTGCGGCAGGCGCCCGCGCACACGCCGCACCCGATGCAGGTCTCCTCGTCGATCCGGGGCACGAGCCCGTTCTTGCGCGACGCCTTCTCGCGCACCGGCGCCATCTCGATGGCACCGACGGGGCAGGCGCGGGCGCAGCGCGAGCACCCGGCGCACCTCGCGGCGTCGTGACGGGGCGTGAATCCGCTCGGGTTGACGGCCGGCAGCCCCCAGTGCGAGATCGACCGGAGCTGCTCGCAGCAGCAGCCGCAGCAGTTGCACACGAAGGTGGGGTGGCTCTTCACGTTGTCCGCGATCTGGACGAGGCCGCTCTGGCGGGACCGCGCGAGGATCTCGAGCGCCTCGGCCTTCTCCACGGGACGGCCGAACCCGCGCCGGATGACGAACTCGGCGCCCCCGTTCAAGGAAAGGCAGTTGTCCATCGGCGCGTCGCACCGGTCCCCGAGGTGCTCCGCCGTGTGCCTGCACAGGCAGAGCGAGACCGCCCAGCGCCGGGCGCCGCCCACCACCTCGGTCGCGCGCTGCCACGCGAGCACCTCGGGCACGTCGTCGGCGAGCGCCGTCTCGTGCACGAGCGAGCGGCCGATGACCGTGTCGCGCCCGAACACCTCGCGCGCGAAGGCGGGATCGCCGCTCGTGTACGCGCGCAGCGCCTCGGCCATGCGCTTCTTCGGGATCGCGTCCTTCGCCCGCATCATCGAGAACTCGAAGAAGCCCACCACGGGCGGCGAGAGCAGATACGCGCGCTTCCCC
>DASSQM010000630.1:0-2638 GCA_035702465.1 Anaeromyxobacter sp.
TGTCGCTGTCGCGGTCGCGGTCGCGGTCGCGGTCGCGGTCGAGGTCGACGTCGCGGTCGTCGTCGAGCCCTCTCGTCCGCTCACGCCTTCAACGCCCGCTCCGCCCTCTCCCTCGCCTCCTGCGCGAGGACGCGCACGGAGAAGCTCGGCGTCTGCGAGTACTCGTCCGTGCCGATCTTCGGGAACGGCCTCGCCCGCGCCCGCATCTGCTCGAGCTGGTCGGGCGGGATGGAAGGCGAGCCGCGGCGCAGCCACGGGTCGTACTGGTACGAGACGGGCGGGCCGCGCAGGAGCCGCTTCTCGTCCCAGATCTGCGCGCCGCGCTCGTACGACGGCGGCGCGTGCTCGCCGGAGTCCATGCGGATGGCGTCCTTCGGGCACGCCTCCACGCAGAAGCCGCACACGATGCAGCGCAGCTCGTCGATGACGAACTTCACCGGGTATTTCTCGATGGGATCGTCGGGGTACTCGCCGGCCTCGATGTAGATGCACTGCGCCGGGCACGCCGTCGCGCACATGTAGCAGGCGACGCAGCGCGGGCGGCCGTCCTCGCGCGGCACGAGCCGGTGCAGCCCGCGATAGCCGGGCGGATACGGCGCGCGCTCCTCCGGGTACTGGAGCGTGACGTTGTCGGCGACGCCGAACTCGCCGCGCCGGCGCTCGAGGATGTCCGGGTTCTTGTCGCGCGAGAAGAAGAGGTTGCGGAGGAAGTGGCGCGTGAGGTCGCCGATGCCCCGGATGATCTCCGGGAAGTACATCCTCTCGCGCAGGTCGGGCGGGTGGTTGGGCAGCTGGTAGGGCATGTCAGTGTCCCGCGGCCGCGTGCGCGGCCTCGTGCTGCTCCTGCGACGGAGCGCGGCCGACGGCGGTGGTGATGAGGACGATGGCGACGATCGTGGCGACGCCGATCCAGGCGAGGAGCGTCCTCGACGGGTCGATGAGCATCGCGGCGGCGGTGACGAAGACGTTCGCGAGCGCCGTGGGCAGCAGGATCTTCCAGCACAGCTTCTGGATCTGATCGAACCGGAAGCGTGGCAGGAGCCAGCGGATGGTGAGCTGCAGCCACATCGTGACGATCATCTTCACCAGGAACGAGGCGGCGCAGATCGCCCCGAACCAGAGCGGCGTCACGTGCTGGCGCAGCCACTCGGTGTTCACGACGATGGGGTGCCAGCCGCCCAGGAACACCGCCGTCACGATCCCGGCGAGGATGACGATCTCGACGAACTCGGCGAGGAACATGAGGCCGAATTTCATGCCCGAGTACTCGATGAAGTAGCCGACGATCTCGCTCTCGCCCTCGGGCAGGTCGAACGGCGCGCGCTTCGTCTCGGCGAACGCGGAGGCGAAGAAGATGACGAAGCCGAGCGGCTGGAGCAGGAGGCCGAGCGCCGGCACCGGGCCGAGCACGGGCGCGCCCTGCGCGACCACCATCTCCTCGAGGCGCAGCGTGCGGTACGCGATCATCGTGCCGACGAGCGACAGGCCGAGCGAGACCTCGTAGCTGATCATCTGCGAGGACGCTCGCACGCCGCCGAGGAGCGCGAGCTTGTTGTTCGACGCCCACCCGGCGAGCGCCGTCCCGTACACCTGGAGCGACGCGATGGCGAAGACGTAGAGGAGGCCGACGTCCGGCTGGGCGACCTGGAGCGCCACGGTCTGCGCGATCCCCGTCGCGGAGGACAGGATGCCGCCGATGGGGACGGGCGGCCCCACCGGGATCACGGCGAAGAGGGCGAACACCGGCGCGAACGCCAGCGCCGGCGCGAGCTCGAAGAGGACGCGCGTCGCGCCCCGCGGCTCCACGCGCTCCTTCGTGAGCATCTTGAGCGCGTCGGCGGCGAGGAACGGGATGCCGCCGAGCGCCGTGCCGAACACCTTGATGCGGTTCGCGCCGACCCGGTTCTGCATCATCGCGGACCACTTGCGCTCCGCGACGGTGAGCAGCGACGCCGAGATCATCATCACGACGAGCATCAGCGTGAGGACGTTCGCGATGGCGGCGCCGTAGGACGCGGGGAGCCCGAACGTCCGGACGAACACCCACCCGAGCCCGCCCGCCGCGAGGTAGCAGCCGGCGCACAGGGCGGCGAGCCCGACGAGCACCACCGCGATGAGGACGATCATGCCGAAGAGTCGGGTCACGCTCTCCCCCTCCTACGAAGTCCGCGCGATGGCGCGGCGGTAGTCCTCGGTCGTCTCGGACGGGACGCGATCGCGGTTCCCGGCAAGGCGACCGTCCACCGTGCCCGCCGCGAGCGGGACGATGCCGAAGCGCTTGCCCGCCGACGGCAGGGAGTCCCACTGGAACGCGCCGAGCGCGGTCCCCAGCCGCGCGCCGAGCGCCTGGAACACCTCGCGCCCGCTCGCGAAGCGCAGGTCGAGCCCGAGCTCGCGCCCGAGGTCCGCCGCGAGCGACCAGTGCGGCCGCGCCTCGCCGCGCGGGAAGTACGCCATCTCGAAGCGCTGCGCGCGCCCCTCGAAGTTGACGAACGTACCGTCCATCTCGGAGTGCGGCGCCGCCGGCAGCAGGATCGTCGCGTGCCGCGCGAGCGTGCCGTCGTTGTACGCCTGGACCACGAGCGCCTCGGCGCCCCCGAGCTTCGCCGCGACCACCTCGTCGGGCGTCTCCGCGCCG
>DASSQM010000631.1:0-6451 GCA_035702465.1 Anaeromyxobacter sp.
CGGGCAGAGCTGCACCACGTCCTCCATGTAGTGGCTCGTGAGGAGCACGGTGGCGCCGAACCGCTCGTTGTAGGCGCGGACGAACCCGCGCACCGTCGCCTGCATCGACACGTCGAGGCCGATGGTGGGCTCGTCGAGGAACAGGATGCGCGGCCGGTGGAGGAGCGCCGCCGCGAGCTCGCACTTCATCCGCTCGCCGAGCGAGAGCTGGCGGGTCGGCTTGCCGACGAGATCTCCCAGCTCGAGCAGCGAGACGAGCTCCGAGAGCGTCTCGTCGAAGACCGCCTTCGGGATCTCGTAGATCGCCCGGTTCATCGCGAACGTCTCGGCGGGCGGCAGGTCCCAGATGAGCTGCTGCTTCTGGCCCATCACGAGCGTGATCGCCTTGAGGAAGTCGGCCTCCCGCCGGCGCGGCATGTGGCCTGCCACGCGCACGTCGCCGGACGTGGGGTGGAGGAGCCCCGAGAGCATCTTGAGCGTCGTCGTCTTGCCGGCGCCGTTCGGCCCGAGGAAGCCCACCCGCTCGCCCTCGCGGACGAAGAAGTCGATCCCGTCGACCGCTCGTACGGTGTCGTACCGGCGCCGGAAGACCGACCGCAGCGCCGCCCCCAGCCCGGGCTCGCGCCGGTGGACCTTGTAGTGCTTCGTGAGGCCGCGGACCTCGATCACGGACGGTGATCTACCGGGCCGACCCTGTGAGGGGCAACCCCCGCGCGCCCACGCCCGCTACGATCCCGGGATGGCCCAGAAGAAGCGACCCTTGACGAAGAGCGGCCGCCCGCGCGCCCGCAAAGGGGTGAAGCTCGAGCCCACCCAGCTCCGGCCCGGGGAGCTCGTCGTCGCGGAGCGGCCTCCCGAGCTCGACGCGCTCGCGAAGGCGGTCGAGGCGGACGGGGGGGCGGTCCTCGCAGCGTACAGGGAGCCGCTCGGCGGCCACCCGCTCCTGTTCGCCGCGCTCCCCGTCGACAAGGTCGACCGCACGCCGTTCCAGCGCGACGTGTCGGACGCGCACGTGCGGAGGCTCACGCTCGCGATGGACAAGACGAAGAGGTATCTCGACCCCATCATCGCGGTGCGCGAGGGCGACGGGTACATGACGCCGAACGGCGGCCACCGGCTCACGGCCCTCAAGGAGCTCGGCGCGAAGAGCGTCCTCGCCCTGCTCGTGCCGGAGCGGAGCGTCGCCTACCAGATCCTCGCGCTCAACATCGAGAAGGCTCACAACCTCCGCGAGAAGGCGCTCGAGGTGGTCCGCATGTATCGGGACCTCGCCGGCGCGCTCGACCCGCGCGAGTCCGAGATGGCGCTCGAGTTCGAGGAGCCGGGGCTCGTCACGCTCGGCTTCGCCTACGAGCAGCGCGGGCGGCTCTCCGGCGGCGCGTACGCGCCGATCCTGAAGAAGGTGGACGCCTTCCTCGACGAGAAGCTCTCGAAGGCGACTGAGGAGCGGGAGCGGCGCGCGAAGCTCGTGCTCGACCTGGACGACGCCGTCTCCGAAGCGGTGGCGAGGCTCAAGGAGAAGGGCTTCGACTCGCCCTACCTGAAGGCGTTCGTGGTCGCCCGGGTGAACCCGCTCCGCTTCATGAAGGGCGGGGCGCCGCCCATGGACGAGCTCTTCGCCACGATGACGAAGCGCGCGCGCGGCATGGACGCGGGCCGGATCCGCCAGCAGGACCTGGCGCGGTCGGGCGGGGCGCCCGCGGAGGCGGAGTGATCGCGCGACGGGTCGGAAGCGCGCCCGGGAAGGAAGAAAAGGGAGGGCCCGTGGCCGTAGACCACTTTGCGAGGAGCGGGTCCACGGGCCCTCCCGACCTCGCCCACGGGGGCGCGTGAGCGGGTCCGGCTCTCTAGACGCGCGAGAGGGGATCCGGGAGACAAGCCCTGGTGGGTCCTTCACGGGGCGTCCGTCCGGCCCGCGACGAAGGCGAACGGCTCGGGTCCTTACCGCCGGGCGGGGCGCTCGGTCCGGTTCAGCACGAGCCGCCTCTCCAGCTCGCCGCCGATCGTCGCGAGCGTCTCCTCGTCGACGTGGCCCTCCGCGTAGGGGAACAGCTCCCGCTCCTCCCAGCGCACGTGGCGCTCGAGGAGGTCCGCGAACGACGACAGGTGCCCCCGCTGATCGCCGGGCCGGGCCGCGCGCGCCGAGCCGAGCAGCCGCGCCAGCTCGGCGTGCTCCTCGCGCAGCCGGGTGATGTCCGGGCCCGTGATGTACCGGCCGAGGAGGTCCTCCTCGGCGCGCGTGTGCATCCGGAGGACCTGGTCGTCGAAGCGCTTCGCGAGCCCGAGGAGTCCGGGCAGGTCCTTCGGCGCCCCCGCCGTCTCGGCCTGGCCGGCGAGCCCCTTCTTGAGCTGGAACGCGACGAGGAGCGCCTGGTGGTGATCGCTCGACAGGGGCTTCAGCTCGCGAGAGCGCCTCATCCCGCGATGGTCTCCGGGACGGCGCCGGAGCGCAAGCTTCGGGACCGTGTGCGGCCGCTGCGAGGCGGTGCCCCGCCCACCTTTCGCGCCTCGTCACTCCGTCCTTGACGCTTTGCGCCATGGGCACTAGATCAAGCGTTGCTTCCGTCGATTTCCGAGTCAACAAGGGGAGCGCCCATGGGCACGAACGGTTCCACTCCCCGCGGCCGCCGCGCCGCGGTCGTCGCCGGCCTTCGCACGCCCTTCGTCAAGGCGGGCACCGACTTCAGGGATCTCTCCGCGGTCGATCTCGGCGCGCTCGTCGTGAACGAGCTCGTCGCCCGCAGCGGCATCTCGCCGAGGGAGGTCGACTCGGTCGTGTTCGGGCAGGTGATCCCGTCGACCACCGTGACGCTCATCGGGCGCGAGATGGTGCTGCGCACCCAGCTGCCGCGGAGCGTCCAGGCGCACACCGTCTCGCGCGCCTGCGCCACGTCGATCCAGACGACGACGGACGCCGCGGACCAGATCGAGCTCGGGCACTCCGACGTGGCCATCGCGGGCGGCGCGGAGTCGACCTCGGACGCGCCGATCTTCGCCTCGAAGCGCCTCGCGCACGCGCTCGTGGACCTCTCCCGCGCGAAGTCGCTCGGCGAGCGCGCCCGCATCGTGGCGGGCCTGCGCCCGAAGGACTTCGCCCCCGTGCCGCCCGCGCTCAAGGAGCCGACCACCGGGCTCACCATGGGCGAGTCCGCGGAGCTCATGGCGCAGAAGAACGGCATCTCGCGCGAGGCGCAGGACGAGTTCGCCGCGCGGAGCCACGCGCGAGCGAGCGCCGCGTGGACGTCCGGCAAGTTCGACGCGGAGGTGATGCACGTCCCGGTGCCGCCGCGCTACGACCGCGTCTCGGCGAGGGACAACATCGTCCGGAACGACACGACGCCGGAGGCGCTCGCGAAGCTCAAGCCCGTGTTCGATCGCAAGTACGGGTCCATCACGGCGGGGAACGCGTCGCCGCTCACCGACGGCGCCGCGGCGCTCGTCCTCATGAGCGAGGAGAAGGCGCGCTCGCTGGGGATGAAGCCGCTCGGGTTCGTTCGCGCCTACGCGTACGCGGCGCTCGATCCCAAGGACCAGCTCCTCCAGGGCCCAGCGTACGCCGCGCCGGTCGCCCTCGACCGCGCCGGCCTCCGCCTCCAGGACATGGACCTCGTGGACATGCACGAGGCCTTCGCGGTCCAGGTGCTCTCGAACCTCAAGTACTTCGCGTCGAGGCAGTTCGCGGAGAAGGAGCTCGGCCGCAAGGAGCCGCTCGGCGAGGTGGACCCGGCGAAGCTCAACGTGAACGGCGGCTCCATCGCGCTCGGCCACCCGTTCGCCGCGACGGGCGCGCGGATGATCCTCCAGACGCTCCACGAGCTCGATCGGCGCGGGGGCCAGCACGCGCTCCTCACGGTCTGCGCCGCGGGGGCGCTCGGGGCCGCCCTGGTCCTGGAGCGGCAATAGCGGATCGCGGCGGGAAGAAGCGGAGGGACACCATGATCGACGAGCGGACGCTGACGGCCGAGGCGCCGACCCATGCGCTCACGAACTTCCGGGTGGAGACGAGGAACGGGGTGGCGACGCTCCTCCTCGACGTCCCCGGCGAGCGGGTGAACACGCTGCAGCCGTCCGTGATGCTCGAGTTCGTCGAGCTCATGAAGCGGCTCGAGAAGGACCCCGCCGTGAAGGCGGTGGTCCTCGCGAGCGCGAAGCCGGACGGCTTCGTCGCCGGCGCGAAGATCGAGATGATGCAGTCTGCGAAGGACGCCGCGAGCATCGAGAAGCTCGCCCGCGACGGCCAGGCGGTGTTCGACGCGCTCGAGCGGTGGCCGAAGCCGGTCGTGGCCGCCATCCACGGCCCGTGCCTCGGCGGCGGCCTCGAGCTGGCGATGGCCTGCCACTACCGCGTGGCGGCGAACGACGCGCGGACGCAGCTCGGCCAGCCCGAGGTGCAGCTCGGCCTCATCCCGGGCGGCGGCGGCACGCAGCGGCTGCCCCGGCTCGTGGGGTTGCAGGCCGGGCTCGACCTCATCCTCACCGGGCGGAGCCTCAAGGCGAGGCGGGCGCTCCACGCCGGCCTCGTCGACGAGGCCGTCCCGCCCGCGCTCCTGCTCGAGGTCGCCCGCGCGCGCGCCGCGGCGCTCGCGGCCGGCAAGCTGCGCCGCGAGCGGCGCGCCCCGAAGAAGAACGCGATCCAGCGCGTGACCCGCATCGCCCTCGAGGACAACGCGCTCGGCCGCGAGCTCGTGTTCCGCCAGGCGCGCAAGAGCGTGCTCGCGAAGACGAAGGGCCACTACCCCGCGCCGCTCGCCGCGCTCGACGCGGTCGAGCACGGGTACGCGAGGGGCTTCGCGAGGGGCCTCGAGCGCGAGGCGAAGCTCTTCGGCGAGCTCGCGGCCTCCGACGTGGCGAAGCGGCTCATCGAGATCTTCGTCGCCACCACCGCGCTCAAGACGGACAACGGCACGGACGACCCCGCGGTGAAGCCGCGCCCGGTGGAGCGGGTGGGCGTGCTCGGCGGCGGGCTCATGGGGAGCGGCATCGCGTACGTCACGGTGAACGCCGGCACGCCCGTCCGCCTCCGCGAGAAGGACGACGCCGCGGCGGCGCGCGGCCTCGCGGCGGTGCGCGCGGTGCTCGACGAGCGCGTGGAGAGGCGGTCCATCGACCGCCTCGAGCGCGCGGAGAAGATGCGCCTGCTCACCGGGGCCACGGACTGGTCGGGCTTCGAGCGCGTCGACCTCGTCATCGAGGCCGTGTTCGAGGACCTCGCGCTGAAGCAGGAGATGGTGCGCGCGTTCGAGGCGGTGAACGCGAGCGGCATCTTCGCGAGCAACACGTCGTCGATCCCGATCGGGAAGATCGCGGAGGCGTCGCGGCGCCCGGAGTCGGTGCTGGGGATGCACTACTTCTCGCCGGTCCACAAGATGCCGCTCCTCGAGGTGATCGCGACGCCGCGGACGTCGAAGGAGGCGATCGCGACGGCCGTGGCGATCGGCAAGAAGCAGGGGAAGACCGTCATCGTCGTGGGCGACGGCCCGGGCTTCTACACGAGCCGCATCCTCGGACCGTACATGGCGGAGGCGGGGCGATTGCTCATGGACGGCGCGGCGATCGAGGACGTCGACCGCGCCATCGTGCGGTTCGGCTTCCCGGTGGGGCCCGTGACGCTCCTCGACGAGGTCGGCGTCGACGTCGCCGCGAAGGTCGGGAAGATCATGCACGCCGCGTTCGGCGAGCGGATGCCGCCGCCGGACGCGCTCGCGGGCCTGGTCGAGTCGGGCCGGCTCGGCCGCAAGAGCAGGAAGGGCTTCTACACCTACGACGGCAAGGCGAAGCGCGTCGACCAGAGCGTCTACGACGTCGTGCCGGGCGGACGGAGCCGGAAGTCCTTCCCGCCGCAGGAGCTCCAGGAGCGCATCGTCTTCCAGATGGTGAACGAGGCGATCCGCTGCCTCGGCGAGGGCATCCTGCGGAGCGCGCGCGACGGCGACATCGGTGCGGTGTTCGGCCTCGGGTTCCCGCCGTTCCTCGGCGGCCCGTTCCGCTACGCCGACGCGATCGGGACGCGTGCGCTCCTCGAGCGCATGGAGGCGCTCGCTGCGCGCCACGGCGCACGCTTCGAGCCCGCTCCGTTGCTCGTCGAGAAGGGGCGAGCGGGCGCGCGGTTCCACGGCTGATTTGTCCCGCGCGCACGGGACACGCGTCCCTTGCGCGACAGACCCATGGCGCGCGCACTACCCGCGCGTCGCACCCAGCGGGATGGGTGTTTTCGCGCAACGGTGCGCGCAATGCCGCAGCGCGGGCTTTCGCCGCATCGGCTCGGGCCGCGCAAGAACAGCGCACCCCCTGCGCGCCAGCGCGCAGCACTCAGCGTCAACGCGCGCCATTTTGCCCGGTGCGAGCGTATTTGGCGGTCGATCCCCCGGTGACCGAGCGCCCGGCGCGGCAGATTGTCGCGCCGTGATCGCGGTACGCGAGGCGGCAAGGTTTGCGACCTTCCGCTCACCGT